>CALEKX010000074.1 GCA_937904525.1 uncultured Phycisphaerales bacterium | reverse complement strand
CTGCCACCGGACATCGTAATGTCCGGCAGGGAGATGGCCTTTCATGGGATTACAGTTCAATGGCACGGCCGTCCCGGACGTGCGTTCTCCGCCACTCAGCACGTGCGGGACGCCCCTGCAACGGAGAAACTGGATCCACGAATGGACACGAATCGACACGAATTGAGGGATCCTTCGTGAAGATTCGTGTCCATTCGTGGAGCTCTTTGCCCGGCAGACTTTTCGCATGCGACCCGAGCGTCGCTCGAACCGGGTGGCGCCAATCGGCTCCTGCCTCGACTTCGTCTCTCAGTCGCTTCGTCTTCCCCCTCCGCCGCTCCGTCGCTCTAAAAGCTATACGTCACCGCCCCATACACAAACGCCACATCCTCATCGTCCCCCGTGTCCTCGATGAAGCCGCCAGCGAAGAAGTAGCTGAAGCCGGCGTAGGCTGACAGGTGGCGGTCGATCTTCCAGTTCAGCAGGATGTCCAGCTCGCTGCCGACATATCGTTCATCGCTGGCCCCGGCGCGCAGCACGCCGCCGGCTGCGTTGTAGACGGCATCGCCCGTGTCCTGCCGCCAGAAGAAATGCTGCTCGACGCGCACGTTCACATCGCGCGACAGCGTCAGCACCATGCCCGGGTGCACATCGATGATGTTCTGCCGCCCGATCGCATCGATGTAGCCGAAATAGGCATGGCCCAGCGGGAAGAGCTGGTTGAACCGCTCATCTGGATCCCCGCCGCTGGCGATGTCAAACCCCAGGAACACGCGCGGCTTGAGCGGGCAGTTCGCAGCCATATGCCCGCCCTCGATCGCCACCGCCCAGGCGCTGATCGAATCATCATCGATCTCGCCGAACTGGTACATCAGCTCGATGTCCAGGTCCCACGGCTTGGGATTGGTGCTGAACCGACCGCCGATGGTGTAGCGGTCCTCATCGGTGTCGCCGGGACGGCGGAACAGGCCGAGCAGATAGGCTTCCAGCTTGCTTCTCGCATCAGCGCCGAAGATGTCGGGCATCTGCCGCGTGTAGTACAAGCCGGCGAAGGTCGTATCGTCGTCGTTCTCGTTCCAGTGCTCGCGATCGACGATGACCGGCTGAACGAGGAACACATCGAAGGTCTGCCCGGGCAGCGTCAACGACGCCCGGCCGCCCTGGAACGTCCGCCGGACGTTGGCCCAGTCCAGCGGCGAGATGATCCGCTGGGCGCCGTAGATCAGGTCCTGCCGGCCAAGGCGCAACAGCAGCGAGCCGTCGTCCCACCGCATTTTCACGTCGGCAAACGCCTGCTGGATGGCCAGCCGGTCTTCGTCCGTCGCCCGCGGGCCGCCATCGCGATCGTGCTCCAGAGCCGTTTTTCCCTGCAGGAAGACGCGGAAGTTGTCGCCCAGATGCAGATCGGCATGCGCCAGCACGCGCAGCAGGTGGAACCCGCTGCCGTCCTGCTGGCCGGCGCCGAAGTTGGCATCATCCCAGAACTCGTAGCGATACCGCACCTGCCCGCCCAGCGACAGGTACATGTCCCCCGTATTGTTCAGCGGGATGTACTTGATCGGATCCCACAGATCCGTCCGCGCCTCAGCTTCCCGCAAATAACTGTAGTCCTCATCCCATCGAACGGCTGAGTACGACGGCGGCCCTCCCGTCTGCCCCAATGCCACCGACCCCAGCATGCACGCCACCGCAAAGCACAACCGTTTCATGGCTGACCTCCGCAAGATATGACCCCAAATGGAGTTCAGCCGCTCACCATACACACAGCCCCACAAAATCCAGAAAAACCCTGGCCGTCAAAGACAGGTCCTGATCAGTTCGTCCCCCCTGCGCCTGCGACGACTTGCCGCTGCCCCGGACAAACCCACCGCCCTCGAACCCGCGCGCCCCAGCGTGAGCGGATCCTCCGCGCAGGCGGCGCGCTGCCCTGTCAGAGTATTGTCACTCGGACGGCTGAACAGCAGGAAACGTCGACACACAGGCTGGCAACGGCCGCCGATCTCCACGTCCTCCGTAAGCCCCGTTAGCGTCCTCTGCGTTGGACCCGAAAACCCCAGCCGAAACCCGCCCCATCGTCCCCCGGGCGTGTGGCGCGTATAATGCCCGCCTGCGACCAATCGCCCCAAGCCTGCGGGGCGGACAACGGCTGTCGCCTGAAAACCTGTACCTAACGCAAGAAAACCCACATGCTTGACGCACTCAGTGAACGCTTGTCCGGTGTTTTCCGCAGCCTTTCGGGCCGTGGACGCATCAGCGAAGAAAACGTCCGCGACGCCATGCGCGAAGTCCGCACCGCGCTTCTCGAAGCCGACGTCAACTACCAGGTCGTCAAGCAATTCATTGACACCGTCACCGAAAAAGCCATCGGCCAGGAGGTCATCAAGAGCCTCAAGCCCGATCAGGTCATGATCAAAATCGTCCACGACGAGCTGGTCAACCTGATGGGCCCGGTCGATACGCGGATCTATACCGTCCAACCCGGGCCGACCGTCATCATGATGTGCGGCTTGCAGGGGTCGGGCAAAACGACCACCTGCGGCAAGCTGGCCAAGTACCTGTTGGGCAAGGGCCATCACCCGATGCTGGCGGCCGCCGACCTGCAGCGCCCCGCGGCTGTCGAGCAGCTTCGTGTCATCGGCGAGCAGGTAGGCGTGCCGGTCTATACCGATCCCGCCAAGGTCGCTCCCCACGGCCAGGTCGCCAAGGGCGCAGCCGTCGCCGTCTGCCGCGCGGCAGTCAACGAAGCCCGCAAGCTCGGCCGCGACATCGTCATCCTCGACACCGCCGGCCGGCTGGCCATCGACCAGGAGCTGATGGACGAGCTCAAGGAGATCAACGCCCAGCTCAATCCGCATCAGGTCTTCCTGGTCCTCGATGCCATGACCGGCCAGGACGCCGTCAACTCCGCCAAGGCGTTCAACGAACAGCTCGAGCTGGACGGCTTGATCCTCACCAAGTTTGACTCTGACACCCGCGGCGGCGCGCTGCTGAGCGCGAAGATGGTCACCGGCAAGCCGGTGAAGTTCCTGGGTGTCGGCGAGAAGCTCGATCGGCTGGAAGAGTTCCGTCCCGAGGGCATGGCCCAGCGCATCCTCGGCATGGGCGACATCGTCGGCCTCGTCACCGAGGCGATGGAGAAGTTCGACGCCGAGCAGACCCAGAAGTTGGCCGAGAAGATGCAGAAGGGCACGCTGACCCTCGAAGACTTCATCGCCCAGATGAAGCAGGTCCGCAAGCTCGGCCCCATGGGCAAGATCATGGGCATGATCCCCGGCATGAACGAGCTGTCCAAGCAGATGAACATGGGCGAGGGCGACGTCGAGAAGCAGATGAGCCGCATGGAGGCCATCTACAACTCGATGAACAAGCAGGAGCGGAAGAACACCGACCTGATCGACGGCAGCCGGCGCCGCCGCATCGCCCGAGGCGCGGGGGTCGAGGTGAACGAAGTCGGCCAGTTCATCAAGCAGTTCGAGCTCAGCCGCGACATGATGCGTGCCGTCGGCGGCATGGGCATGATGGGCCGGTTGCGCCTGATGCGCGGCTTGATGTCCGGCGGCATCGGCGCGTTGGGTGGCCCCGGCGGCCCCCTCCTTCGCACCAAGCGCAGCGGCCGCATGGAAAAGAAAGACCGGAATAAGAAGAAAAAGAAGCGGCGATAATCGCTCAGCGGTCTGCGGTCAGCAGCCTGCGGTCGGCAGCGAACGTTTTGTGGCACGGCCATCCCGGACGTGCAGGATGGCCGTACCCATGAGACGGTGCGTAGGGCAGGCTATTGCCTGCCGAAACTGCAGTGCGTAGGGCAGGCTGTTGCCTGCCGGCACCGCGGCCGGTAGGGGTGCATGGCAATGCACCCTGCGTCAGGGACGGGCGGGCACATGGCCATGTGCCCCTACAAGATGCGCCTCCGCCCACCGCGGGCAACGCGCAACTGACAACGCGCGGCGCCGCTTATATGTTCAGCATGCCGCGCAAGCGCTGCCGCTAAACGGAGCGCGGCGCGATCTTCTCCCCCTTCGTCGCTCCGTCGCTTCGTCGCTACCCCACCACTCCGTCTCTTCGTCTCTCAGCCTCTCCGTCTCTTCCCCAATCTCACGACCTCTCATACGTCCCCGTCAGCGTCGCTGTCTGGAGGATATGTCCCTCCATCAATGCCAGCAGGCCGTTCTTGTCCAGGCCCGGCTTGGCGTCGAGCTTCGTGTCCAGGGCGTACAGGCGGAAATGGTAGTGATGCATGCCGTGGCCGCGCGGGGGTTCCGGGCCGTCGTAGCCGATATCGCCGAAATCGTTCTTCCCCTGAGCGCCGATCGCCCCGCCGGGCGTCAGCCCCTTGGCGATGCCCTGCGGCAGGCCGCCCGCCGAGGGATCGATCTTGTACGCCACCCAGTGCACAAACGGATGCGGCATCGGCGCCACCGGATCGTCGCAGATCAGCGCAAGCTCCTTCGTTCCAGCCGGCAGATCGCTCCACTTCAGCGCCGGCGACACGTTCTGCCCGTCACGCGTGAACTGCACCGGCATACGATCGCCATGCTTGAACCCCTCGCTGGTGATCTTCATGAACGTCATAGCATCCTCCTTCTCTTGCAGATGACCCAGGCTTGTCTTCGGCTGCCTAGGATACACGCAAAGGCGGATGCCGACACCCCCGCTACTCCTGCTTGAGCTGCTCGGGATAGGTCTTGCGCAGCTTCTCCAGCTTCGGAACCGCCCACTGCTGCACGTACGGATGCGTGGGATGCAGCTTCACGAAGTCCTGGTGATACAGCTCAGCCGGATAGAACGCCTCCAGCGGCTCGAGCGTCGTCACGATCGGCTTGGGTGCGAAGATCTTGGCTTCCTCAAGCTGCCTGATGTACGCCTCCGCCACACGCTTCTGATCGTCGTTCTCATAGAAAATGGCGGATCGGTACTGATGGCCCCAGTCGGGTCCCTGCCGGTCCTTTGTGGTTGGGTCGTGCGTCGCGAAGAAGACGCGCAGGAGCTGGCCGTAGGTGATCTTGGAGGGATCGTACGTGATGCGGACGGCTTCGGCGTGCTTCGTCTCGCCGGAGGAGACGATGTCGTACTTGGCTTTCTCCTCGGTATCCCCCGCATAGCCGGATTCGACCGACTCGACGCCGTCGAGCTGCTCGAAGACAGCTTCAACGCACCAGAAGCACCCAGCCGCGAAGACGGCGGTCTGGCGAACGTTTTCCTGCTCCGCGGGCGGCGCCAGATCCGCCGCCGGCTGGGGTAGATTCCCGGCTGCATGGAGCGGCCGTTCGCACGACATGGCTGCCAGTCCGAAAACGATCATGCCGATGACTCCTGTCAGTTTCACACGCATGTGACACCCGTTTTTCTCTGCCCGCCCGGGCTCGCAACCGGCGATCACCCGTTCGGGGCGATGTCGAGTACACTCTGCATCCCCATGAT
This sequence comes from uncultured Phycisphaerales bacterium, assembly GCA_937904525.1. GTDB lineage: Bacteria > Planctomycetota > Phycisphaerae > Tepidisphaerales > Tepidisphaeraceae > CALEKX01. The sequence continues at coordinate 21,146 of CALEKX010000074.1, read as the reverse complement.
AGCCTTGCCGGTTGACGATGTGCTGGAAAATGTGCTGGCCGAGCTGCGGCGTTCGCCGTCGCTGGTGCTGGTGGCGCCGCCGGGCGCGGGCAAGACCACGCGCGTGCCCCCCGCCATCCTCAAATCCGGCCTGTTGCCGGCCGAGCATGCCAACATCGTGCTGCTCCAGCCGCGGCGCGTAGCGGCCCGGGCTGTAGCCATGCGGATCGCCGAGGAAAACGGCTGGTCGCTGGGCGGCGAGGTCGGCTACCACGTTCGCTTCGACCGCAAGATCTCCGCGAAGACGCGCCTGCACGTCCTTACCGAAGGCATCCTGACGCGCCAGCTTCTGGACGACCCTCTGCTGGAGGGCGTCGGCTGCGTCATCCTCGATGAGTTCCACGAGCGGAGCCTCAATACCGACCTGGCCATCTCCCTGCTGCGCGAAGTGCAGGAGGCCCGAAGCGACCTCAAGCTCGTCGTCATGAGCGCAACGCTCCATGCCGAGCCCGTCGCGAGCTATCTGGGCAATTGCCCCATCATCCACAGCGAGGGCCGCACCTTCCCGGTCGACATCGACCATCGCGCGCCCACCGGCCAGCCGCTGGAGGATCGCGTCGCTGAGGCCGTCGCCGACTGTGCCGATGACGGCGATACGCTCGTCTTCCTCCCCGGCATCGCCGAGATCAACCGCTGCATCGAGCGGCTGACACCCTGGGCCGAGCGAAACGGCCGCCTCGTCCTGCCCCTGCATGGCACAATGCGCGTCGAGGAGCAGGTGGCCGCCATCCGGCCAGCCGATCGGCCCAAGATCATCTGCTCCACCAACATCGCCGAGACGTCGCTGACGATCGAAGGCGTCACAACCGTGATCGACAGCGGCCTGGCGCGCATTGCGCGATACGACCCGCAGCGCGGGCTGGATCGCCTGGAGCTGTCGCGCGTCAGCCAGGCCTCAGCCACGCAGCGCGCCGGCCGCGCCGGACGCGTGCGTCCCGGGCGATGCATTCGCCTCTACTCAGCCAAGGATTTCGCCGCGATGCCGCCGTTCGACACCCCCGAGATCGCGCGCGTCGACCTGGCGCAAACCGTGCTCGCCCTGCACGCCTGGGGCCGGCCCGACCCGCGCGAGTTCGGCTGGTTCGAACCACCGCCCGAGCACACCATCGCCTCGGCTGAGCGATTGCTGGCGATGCTCGGCGCGCTCGACGCCGAAAACGGCGGACGCATCACCGATCTCGGCCGGCGCATCCTGGAACTGCCGGTTCATCCGCGCCTCGCCCGCCTGCTGCTGGCCGCCGCCGACGCCGGGATGCTTGACACAGGCGCAGCCATCGCGGCCCTGCTGTCGGAGAAGGACATCATCCCCCCACAGCGCACCGATCGCGATGCCATCGCGACCTCGCAGCAGCAGGGAGACTCCGATCTGCTCGTGCGTCTCGACGCCCTCGAAGGCCGCACGCGGCGCGACGCCGACCGCTCGGCTGTGCGACAGGTCCTGCGTGCCAAAGAGCAACTGCTCCGCATCGCCGCCAGCCGTACGAAAGACACCGCCCGCACCGGCGACGCGCACGACACCTTCCTGAAGCTGCCCCTGCTGGCCTATCCCGATCGCGTCTGCCGACGGCGCGGCAGCAGCGATGCGGGTGTGATGGTCGGCGGGGGCGGCGTGCGCATCGCGCATGAATCGGTCGTCAAGCAGGGTGAGTTCTTCGTCGCCCTCGATGCCCGCCACGACGCGCGCAGCCAGCGCGGCGAGGCGCTGGTGCGCATCGCCAGCCGCATCGAGGAAGCCTGGCTGGAGGAGCTTTTCCCGTACGTCGTGCGGACGGAGCGATCCGCCGAATTCGACCCGCAGCGGCAGCGCGTCGTCGGGGTGAATCGCGTCTGGTATCGCGACCTGCTACTGCGTGAGCAGCATGGCGTGGCCGTCGATGACGCCACAGCCGGCGCTGTGCTCGCCGAGGCGATCCGCCCGATGGCACGCGAGATCTTCGAATCCGACCAGGCGGCATCCGCCTGGCTGCGGCGCGTTGGGTTCCTGCGGCGGCATCTGCCCGACGAAGACTGGCCGGCGTTCGACGACGATCAGCTCGGCGAGCTGCTCGCTTCGGCAGCCGCCGGGCGACGGAGCATCGACGAGATCCGCCAGACCGGACTGGTCGCTCTGCTCCAATCGGCCATGCCGTACGCCCTCGTTCGCCGCGTCGACGCCGAAGCGCCCGAGACGATCACCGTCCCCAGCGGCAGCCGGATTCGCGTCGACTACGCCGCGGATCCGCCTGTGTTGGCGGTGCGATTGCAGGAGATGTTCGGCCAGGCCGACACGCCGCGCCTCGCGGCTGGCCGCCAGCCGGTGGTGCTCCACCTGCTCGGCCCCAACTTCCGCCCCGTGCAGGTAACGACCGACCTCCGCAGCTTCTGGACCAACACCTATCCGCAGGTGCGCAAAGACCTGCGCGCCCGCTACCCCAAGCACGCCTGGCCGGAAGACCCGATGACCGCAATGCCGGAGGCCAAAGGTGGCCGCCGGCGCGGCTGAGCGACGAAGCGACGGAGGGGGAGACGAAGCGACTGAGAGACGAAGTGGGGGCAGGAGCCGATTGGCGCCACCCGGTTCGAGCGACGCTCGGGTCGCATGCGAAAAGTCTGCCGGGCAAAGAGCTCCACGAATGGACACGAATCTTCACGAAGGATCCCTCAATTCGTGTCGATTCGTGTCCATTCGTGGATCCAGTTTCTCCGTTGCAGGGGCGTCCCGCACGTGCTGACTGGCGGAGAACGCACGTCCGGGACGGCCGTGCCACTAACCTGGATAGGGCACGCTATCTGCGTGCCGGCGGTTACCGCCGCGAATGGTTCTGGCAGGCAATAGCCTGCCCTACGTACTGGGGTCTGGGAGCTTGAGATTTGGAGCTTCGGCCCCTCACTGCCGACTGCAGACCGCAGACTGCAGACTGACCTGCTGCCCGCTGCCTGCCGCCCGCTGAACCCTACCGCTGATAAATCGGCAACAACCGATACGGCACCGTGAGCGTCAGGATCGACATCGACGTCGAGTAGATCCGCCCCGGTTCTTCGCCCGTGTGGCTGACGGGCCAGCCGCCGTCCTCCAACTGCGTCTCCAGCAGCCGCTGGCGAATCGGCCCCCAGGCAGACGACCACGTCGGGTCTCCAAGCTGAAACGCGGCCTGCGTCACGTAGTACGCGGTGTAGCACGGATACCGCGTATCCTGATTGATCTTCACCTCCGCCAGCCGCCGGCGCGCCTGCTCGACGACCGGATAATCCCGCGTCGTCAGCAGGCGCAGGTTGAGCACGCCCACGCCCGTCATGGCTGCATTCGGCTCGCGTCCCGGCTGATAGCAGAACCCCTGCTGCTGCACGTGATAGCATCGCAGCACGTACTGTACGGCGCGCTCAATCGGCTCAGCCGGAACGTCGATGCCCGTATTCTGCGCCGCGCGCAGCGCCAGGGCATTCCATCCCGACAGCGACAGATCACTGTCGCCGGAATCGGGGTTGTAGCGCCAGCCGCCGGCGTGGGCTTCGCCCTTCTTGACGTTCTGGGCATCGAGGATCACCTGGATCGCCCGCTCGACGATCGGCCGCATCCTGCGCCGCCGCTGGGCATCGACCTCGACGCCATACGCCTCCGCAAGCGCCAGCGTCACGATGCCATGCCCGTACATGCGGCTGCCGTCGACAGCGCCGAAATAGCCGTCCTTCGGCGCCTGCTCGATCAGATAGTCGATCGCATTGCGCACCACCAGCCCATACCGCCCGGCGTCGGGCGTATGCCCCGCCGAGAGGAAGGCCATCAGCGACAGCCCCGCCATCGCCACGCGCGGCCCGCCCCCTTCGAACGACCCATCACGCCGTTGCTGGCGAGCCAGAAACGCCAGCCCGCGCTCAACGGCTGCATCCAGCTCGGCATCGAGCGTCTCCGCCGCGCGATCGGCTGAGCGCGCCATCGGCGCGCACACCATCAGCACGATGAGCACCACCGCCACGACGCGGCGCGAAGCGACATGAATAGCGGCAATGCGTCTCATCGATTCTGCTCCTGCCCGGCTGCGCCAAGGGCTTCGAAGTAAGCCCGCAGAGCCTGCTGATATCCCGGCGGATCGGCGTCGCGGTCGCTGGTGGTAATGTCAGTGCTGTGTGAGCGGCGGAACCATCCCCAGCTCCGCCCTGCCGACGGACGGGCGTCATCCTCGACGATGCCCGGCCCCATCGCGCCGCCGATCAGCGGAAGATCGACCATGTACAGCCCGCTGAAGGCCGCACTGCCCGCGAGGCGCCCGCGGGCGGCGTCGTGCGCGGCATTGCTCCAGGCGCGATCCAGCGCCTCGGCAACCTGCTGCTGGCTATGCTCAGCCGCTTCGAAGTCCGGCGGCTTCATCGCCAAGGCCGCCGCCGCCTGGCGCGCGAACCATCGCGCCGCAACCAGCGGATCCTGCGCAGCAAGCGCATCCTGCGCTGCCCGCAGCTCCGCCTGCACATCGCTGATCGCGGCGCGGGCATCGGCGACGGCTTTCTCCGTCCCGTCCAAGTCGGCCGCGCCGATCGCCTGCTCGAGGCTGCGAAGCGACGCGACGAGCTTCTCCTCGATCGCGACGATCGTCGCAAGCGTCTCGGGAACGAACGGCTGAAGGCGATCGGCGATCGCGGCGGCGACATCGGGATGCACCATCTGCGCAGAGAGCTGCAGACGATCCTCGGCATCGAGCTGAGCTTCTTCAGCCGCCGCGGCGCGGCGCTCGGCTGCAGGACGCGCATCGGGCGGAGCCGCCTGCACAGCCGCCAGCGCCTGCCGGAAGGCCTCCGTCGCGGCGTGGCGCTGCCGGGCATTCTGCTGAACCTCAGTCAGGTCCTGCGGCATTGCTGCCAGACGTTGCCGCGCCGCCTGAATGGCTGCCAGCGCCCGCTCGCGCGTGTTGTCCGGCGCGAAAGGCGAATCCTCGTTCATGAGCGACTGATCCTGGTGGACCTGGTCGATCGCGCCGGCGAGCTCCGCCTGGCGGCGGCTGAGCGCTTCGGCGTGCTCAGCCTGGCGCAGCGCCGTCTGGCGCGACAGCTCCGCCTGCTGCTGGGCGATCTCGTCAAGCCGGCGCGCCTGCTGCATCGCATCGTCAACGTGGCGGCGATGGTCTGGCAACAATGGCGTGGGGACACCAGCCATCGCATTGGCCGAGACATCCTGCAGGCGACTGCTGGTTGCCGGCATGTCACCGGCGGGCGCAACCGCGCCGTCTCGGGCGCGCATCTGCTGATCGATGGTGGCAGCGCGATCGTAGTCGCGGCGCGCCATGGCGGCGTTGGCTTCCATCACCTGCGCAGCGTCGGCAGCATCCGGGTCGGCATCGACAAGGCGAACCGGCTGGTCCGATCCGACATCGCCAGCCCAGACGCGCATGCGCTGGCGCGCGGCATCGGCGGCTGCGAGGATCTGCGCAACCTGCTCAGGTGGGCGGACATCCTGCGGCGATTGCGAAAGCGCATGCGCCGCCTGCAGCGCGCCCAGCGCTGGTGGATAGTCAGCCAGCTCCTGCGCGGTGCCCTCGTCATCCGCGACGCTTGCACGGACGATCAGCCCCTCTGCCGCGCGCGAGGCCAGATGCAGATCATGCGCGCGGATGAGATCCGCATCGGGACGCACAGCCTCGGCCTGCGCAGCCGTCTCGAGACGCTGCGGAAACACCTGGCCAACGACCGGCATCGTTGGTGCCTTCGACCACTCCGCCGCCGAAGGGACGAAATCCATTACACCCGTTTTCCGCTCGCGTTCCGCCAGATCCTTTACCTTGCGATCCAGAAGCTGGGCGAGGTTCTGATCGTCGGGATTGAGACCGAGGGTTTTGACGGCTGACTGAAACTCTTCTCTCGCGCGACGATAGGTCTGTTGTGCGGCCTCGCTGACGGGATCGGTGTCGCGCCCTCCGAGAGCCTGCAGATTGGCATGATCAGCCAGCAGCGCCGTCGCCTGCTCGCCATGCGAAACCGTTACGAGCAGATCGCGCAGCTCGGTCGCGCGCTTTGCAGCCTGTTCCAACATCCGCATCACGTCGCTGCGCGGCAGATTGGGCGTCTGCAGCAGAAGGCTGTCGGTCGTGGAGGCGATCTGCTGCGCGGCGTCGGTCCCGTGGCTGAGCAGGATCGATCGCCCCGATGTCGGGCTCCGCACGAGGGTGCGGAGCAGCGCCTGGCGGATGAGTGACGCCTGCTCGGTCGCGGAGGTGAGCTGGCGGTCGTAGTCTGCGGTCAGCGTCCAGATATCGCGCTCGACATCGCCGCGAGCGCCCTGCCCCATCTGCTCCAACGACTTGAGGGCGTCATTGATCGTCTTGATGAGCGCCTCGGCGCCGGCGGTGGCCTGGCGGAGCTCGGCCAGGCGCAGGTAGGTGTTCATGTCGATCGAGCGCGGCGCGATGAGGATGGTGCGCGGCTCGCTGGCGGCGGTGTGGCCGTTGAGGTCCTCGGCTTCGACGCGAAGGCGGACGATATCGCCAAAGGCCAGCTCGAGGCGCGCCAGATCGACATCAACCAGAGCCTCCTGACGGGCGGGATCGCCGCGGAGGCGCAGCGTTGCGCGATGGCGGTCCTCGCCATTGACGGATGCGACGAGCCGCAGCGAACGGATGCCGTAGTCATCCAGCGCCTGGTAGCGGATCTCGGCGACATCCCGCGGCGTGAGGCGGAGGTTTTCACTGGGCTGAATGATGCGCACCAGCGGCGGACGGTCGGGGATGGCGACGATGCGGATCGGCTCGGCCAGTTCGCTGGTGGCGCCGCGATGGGTGGTGAGGCGCAGGCGATAGTTGTCGTTCCGGGTGATGCGGATCGTGGCGTGGCGCACAGCCGGATCAGCTGTGGCGGTCATGGCGATCGTCTGATCCCCCATGATGAGCTGTGCCTCGCTGAGCGGTTCGGAGCTGCGGATGGTGAGTGTCGCGTCGGTGCCGACGGGCGCTTCCAGCGAACCGTCGGGCGAGGTGATGGTCAGCGGCTGGCGGCCGATGTACGGCGGATAGGCGTAGCGGACGCGGTACTCGAGGATGGTCGGCTGACGAAGCACCTCGATGCGCTGCACGGGAGTCTGCGCATCGCCACCGCTGGCGTAGTAGTACAGATCTCGGTCCACGGCCTGCAGGGTATATGTGTAGCCATCATCCGAAGGCGACATCGGCCGCATCGAGTAGTGGCGGTCGTCGGTGCTGAGGTGCAGGCACAGACTGCTGTTGCCCAGGCGCGTCGCGGAGGCGATGAAGGTCAGCGGCTGGCCCTGGACGACCTGCGTCGGTTCGTGGCGGACGGTGATGCGCGTCGTCGTTGCGGGCGCGACATCCGTAAACGGCGCGGCGAACCGCAACATCAGCCGCGGCAGGTCAAGCCAACTGTTGAACATCAGGACGATCGTCGCCACGGTCAGCAGCGCAGCCGCAATCCACGGCTGCACAGCCGGGCGGAGATCGAGCAGGCGGGCAGGCTCTTCATCCTGCACCTCGGCTTGCACCTGGTGAAGCAGGTGATCGACCAACTGCTGCGAGCCGCGATACTCCGGCGGGCCGATCATGCGCGAGATAACCGTCTGCAGCCGCTCGGCGAAGGCGGGATTACGCGACTCGATCTCCGCCGCCGCGGCGACCCAGTCGATCCGGTTGGCCAAAACCGCCCGCAGCGGGCGGAACAGCACGACCACCACGGCTGCGAGGCCGACGACCAGCAACGTGCATCGCACCGCCGCCGGCAAGGCCGTCAGGCGATCGACGATGCACCACGCCAGCATCCATACAAGGAAGAACGCCGCGGCGACGCCCCCCGCGCGCAGCAGCGCCAGCCGCCGGCGTCGCTCGACGAAGCCGGCGATGTAGCGGCGAACGGGCGTGGGCAGGGCGCTGAGTGTGGTCATCACCTTTCTCTACTCATGCCAGACCAAGGCGTTTTCGCAACGCCCACTCCAGTGACAGGCAGCCCAGGACAAAACAGAACAGGTACGGGCTGTCCCACAGCGACTGGCGGATGGTCGTCGGTTTCTGCGCTACGCGCTGCTGCAGGTGCGGCGCAAGCTGCGGCAGTGTATCGAGGCTGAGCATCATGCCGCCGGAAGATTCCGCCAGATGGCGCAGAAGCGCCGGATCGGGCGAAAGATCCTGCAGTTCGGGTTCGACCGTCTGTCGGACGCTCAACGGCAATATCAGCTTCGGCTGATCGCTGGCATCGGCGATCAATTGCAGCTCGTACTCGCCCTGAGCCAGCGGCGGCAGGATGCGCTCGAAACGGCGCGTGTCGGCGGCGAGGGCGGTGAGCGGGAGCATATCCACCTGCTGACCATCGCGCATGACGCGCACGGCGAGGGCAGCCGTGGCGGTGTCGTCGAGGCGCTTGGCGCGGACGCGCAGCGACTGATCCGGCTCGATGGACAGCGCATCGGCGTCGAAGGCGTACTGCGCGTTGCGCACGGCGTATGGCGCCTCGGCGGCATGCCGCACAAGCTGCAGCCAGAAGCGGCCGTGATAGGTGTCACCGGACTTGTAGCGCCATCGCCAGCTTTCGTTGAAGGCGGCGAAGTAGACGCGGCCCGCGCCAAGGCGAGATTCGGTCAGCAGCGGCAGGTTCGACTCGCGCTCAACCAGCAACGGCTGGGTGTTGGGCTTGAGCTCGGGCAACGCGAGGATGCGGAACATCGGCTGAAGGCGCAGCCACGGCGCGGCGATGTCGGCATCATCCGCCAGCCGAAGCAGGTCAGCCTTCGGCAGTTGGGCAGCCGGGACGGCACGGAACCCTGGGGCTTCGCCCGGCCAATGCCGCCACACTGGCATACCCGCCCCGGTGCGCCAGGGAAGCAGCGCCTGGAAGAGCACGTCATCGACGTACTCTTCCGGCAGGTGCGCGTCGCCGGCCATGAGGATCACACTGCCGCCGCGCTCGGTCACCAGGCGATGGATCGCATCGCGCTGGGCAACATCCAGCGACGCCGCCGGGACATCGGACAGGATCAGCACATCCGTCTCGAGGATCTGCTGAGGTGACAGTGTGGCTGGCGCAGTATGCAGGATCGTCTCGTTGAGCTCGATCCACGGCGCGCGTTCCAGCAGATTGCGGAGGTACTGAAACTCCCATGTTCCCGGGCCGGCGAGAGCCGTCACCCGCGCAGGCTGATCGAGCACTTTCACGCGGCGGACGGCGTGGTTGTTGTCGATCGCGGCTTCGCCGTCGCGGGGTTCGACTTCGACGCGGATCTCATGGATGCCGGCAGTGCTGAGCGTCAGCGGGAACTCGACGGTGAGCGTCTGATCGGGCTTGAGCTCGACCTGCTGCTGATGGGTCTGACCATCGGCCAGCAGGCGGACGAGGGCCTTGCCTCTGGCTGAGCCGCGGACGCGCAGATCCGCGCGGACGGTCGCGGCATGGCCGGCGAAGAAGGCCTGGGGCGTGTCGAGGCGCGTGATGGCCAAATCGGCTGTGCCCTGCTCGGGCGCGGTCATGACCGTGAAGACGGGCACACCGCTGCTGAAAAGGGACGAGACGACGCGATGTTCGCCGCCGACCTGTCGGCCGTCGGTGAAGAGGACAACGGCATGCACCGGCCGGCCGGCGAGCTGCTCGAGCACCTGCGGCACGGCAGCGCTGATGTGGCTGCGATGGCCGTCGGCGGCGATGGCGATCTGATCGACCGGCTGACCCCCGCGCAGCAGCGGCAGCGGGCGGAGATCGTCGGCAACGGTGTAGCCGAACAGGAGCACCTGCGGATCGACCTGCCGTAGCAGGCTGCGCTCGCTGCCAGCCAGTGCCGCGGCCACCAGCTCGATGCGCGATCGTTTGGCGAGCTCCTGGCAGATCTGCCGAACCGCCGGATCGGAGTGATACAGTGCCTCGTCGAGTTGATCGATGTGGCGGTTGATCAGCCGCTGGACGGCGTCGAGCTGGGTGTTGAGCGCGCCAAGCTGATCGTCAGGCGTGGTGCGGTCGAGATCCGCAAGCTGATCGAGGGCTTCGACGAGCTTGGCGTTGTCCGCCAGCGGTTGGACGGCAACGCGGCAGGCGGCGATCTGGCGCGCGACGGCCTGGCGGGCATCGGCCAGGCGCTGCTTCGCTGCGTCGACACCGCGTCCGGCGAGACGCGCATACTGCAACTCGCCGTTGGCGCGCATGGCAGCGACGACCAGCGAGCGAAGTTCCTGTATCTGCAACGGCAGCTCGGCTGCTACCTGCGGGCGAGCGTCATCCTCCAGCAGGCCCAGACCATCCGCGAGACGCACGAGCGCAGCCGGCGATCTGCCGGAATCGACGACGCCCATGCTGCGCGAGCGGTCGACGACGATCGCGATCGCGCCGGCTTCGCTGCTCTGGCGCTCGCGCACGACGACGGGCCGCAGCAGCGACATCACCAGCACAATCAGCGTCAGCACGCGCAAGCTCGGCAACAGCCACGGCCAAGGCGCATCCAGCCCGCGCATCTGCCGCGGATAGAGCCACATCACGGCCGCCAGTAGGGCTGCCACGATCAGCAGCGCGGTCGGCAGCATGTCCAGGCCCTGCCACTCCAGCCTCGCCAGAAACATCGCCAGCGTCATGCCTGCACCTCCGGCTGCAAGTCCGCCAGTGTGGGGGACGCCTCCTGCGGCGGCGCAACGGTGATCCATCGCGTCAGCACCATCTCGACCATGCCCAGCAGCAGGACGATGCCCAGAAGGATCGGCCAAAGCTCACGGCGCTGGCGCGCGTCAGCAAGCGTCGCGGAGGCAGGCTGGCGGATCGGATCGATGATCTCGAACCCCAGTTCGCGCGCAAGCGCCGCCCATCGCAGTTCGTCCAGCGGCGATAGATCGGACTCCTCCGGGGGGCTGGAGACGACGAACGTCTGCAGCTTCCCGCTGGCCCCCTCCTGGCGATACCGCAGATGGTATCGGCCGGGCAGGGTGGTCGAGCTGCGGATCTCGGTGCTGCGGCCCAGCAGCGAGATCTGCGGGCGCGTGCGCGAGCCGTCCGGCAGCTCCAGCGAGACGGTCCGCTCATCGAGCGGCGCGTCGATCGTCATGATCAGCTCCTGGCCGAGGCGCAGGTTGTGCTCGGGGATCGCACCACCGGCCAGATAGCGCACCAGGGACTGAGCAAACGGCAGATAGAAGCTGGTGAGCGGCAATGTGCTCCAGTCCGCATCGATGGGCGTGGTCAGCAGCAGCACGCGGCCGCGGCCCGTGCGCGATTCGATCAGGAACGGATCGCCGCTGACGTAGCTGCCGAGGACGCGAGCGCGCGTCGAGTGAACGGCTGCGGGGAAATAGCGGCCGATCGTGGCTGTCGGAACGGGATCGCCACTGCCCCGCAGGAAACGCAGGATCGGATGATCCAGGTCCAGGCCGAGGACGCCCGTGGCGCGGGCGCCGTCGATTGCCGTCGCCGGATGAAGACGTGCCGGGAGGATGCCCGAGCCGTCGCGGTGCAGGTACTGGTTATACAGGTCGATGCGCGTCAGATTGCCCGGCGCGATCAGCAGTCCCCCGCCGCCGTAGACGTACTGCTCGACGGCGCGCGCTTCGGCCGGCGGTAAGTGCGGGACATTGGCCAGAACGACCGCGTCGAACTCGCTGAGCGTTGTCTTCGCCAGTTGCTCGGGCGGGATGGTCTCCACATCGGCCAGATCAGCCCCCTTGTACCCGGCGGCTGCGAAAGGCGCGAGCGCCAGGCGGAAGAAATCGCCTTCGCTGCGGAAGGCGCCCTCGCGCTGATCGCCGCTGACCAGCAGAACGCGCATCTTCGGGAGGACGACAACGACTGCATCGAGCGTGTTGTCGGCGACAAGGCCGTCGGCATGCAGGGTGGCTGTCAGCACCTGTTCGCCCGGACGGTCGAAGTGGACATCGGCTTTGAGCGTGTGTGTGGATTGCGGTGGGATGTCGAACGAGGTTTCGAGGAGCGTCCGCTGGCCGTGGGTAAGGGTCAGCGGAACGGCGGCACGGGCGGTTGGGCCGTGATTGCGGATGCGAATCTCGATCTCCGTCGGCAGGCCGACAACGGCGGGTGAGATCTGCGGCGTGATTGCCTCGATCGCGAGGTTGTCGGCCGAGTCCGTGCCGACGGGGATGACGACAAAGCGGCGCGTGATGCGGCCGTCGACGCGGCGGCTGGTCCAGCCGGCGGCGAACGTGTCATCGATGCCGGCCCAGTTGAGGGCCTGTCGATCGGTGATGACGAACAGCTCGTGGTTGTCGTGCGGATGGCGGTCGAGGATCTGCGCAGCGTGCTGGAGGCTGGTCGCCAGATCGGCCTGCCCGAAGGAGGGCTTGAGGTCGACCAGGCGTGCGGCGATGGCCTGCAGATCGGCTGTCGGCTGAGCGGTCGGCGGATCGCCGGGCGCGCCGGTCAGCAGCAGCGCGACCTGGTCGCCGCCGCGCAGGCTGGTGAGGATGTGCATCGCCGCCTGGCGCGCCAAATCCAGGCGCGACTGGCCGTTCTCGTCGTAGCCCATGCTGGCGGAGCGATCGAAGACGATGACAGCCGTTGTGCGGGCCGTATCGGAGAGAGCCCATGGGCCATGGACGATCGGCCGCGCGAGGGCGACCGCCAGCGTCGCGACCAGCGCCATGCGAACGATCAGCAGCGGCAGTTGCCGCATGCGGCTGCGACGCTGCTGGCGGGGGCTTTGCCCGCCCAGGAACATCATGCCGCCCCAGTCGACCGTGCGATATCGTGCACGGTTGAGCAGGTGAAGGACCAGCGGTACAGCCGCGCCGCCGATTCCTGCGAGCATGAGGGGATTGAGGAACATCGGTCAAGGTCGATCCTGCCCCTGCCGTCAGCGGCCACGGCGCCTGCGGCGCAGCAGCGCGGTGAGCGCGTCGATCAGGGGTGTATCCGTGACGAAACTGTGAAACTCGGTCGCCGTCCGCGCGCAGGCTGTCTCCAGCGCGGCGCGATGGCGATGAAAGTTGTCCAGGTAGATGCCGCGCATGACAGCCGGCTCGGCCAGTTGCGGCTGCTCGCCTTCCAGGCCGCGGAAGCGCGCCCATCCGCGGAACGGAAACTGCAGCTCATCGCGATCCAGCACGCGGAGCATGAGCACCTCGTGATGCTCGTGGCGCAGATGCGTCAGCCCCTGCAGCACGCCACCTGCGGGCGTGAAAAGATCCGACAAGACGACAATCAGCGTGCGACGGTCAAACCGCTCAGCCGCGCGATGGAGAGCTGCCGGAAGATCGCAGGCGCCGCGCGGGGCGGCGCGCTCGAGCGTCTCGATGATGCGCGACAGTTGGGCTGTGCCGCCGCGGGGGGCGATCCACTGGTCGGTTGCCCCCCCGACGGTCGCCAGGCCGACGCTTTCGGTCTGGCCGAGCATCAGGTACGCCAGCGACGCGACCATGCGGGCGGCGTACTCGAACTTCGATTCCGACCGGCCGGCGTAGGTCATCGATCCGCTGCAGTCCAGCAAGATCATGCAACGGAGATTGGTCTCCTCGTCGTATTCGCGGATGTACGGGCGATCGGTCCGGCCGAGGACGCGCCAGTCCAGCCCGCGCGGCTCGTCGCCGGGGACATAGAACCGATGCTGGCGGAACTCGATGCTCGCCCCTTTGACCGGGGCGCGGTGCGTGCCGGTGGTCGTGCCGACCACCACGCTGCGAGCGGAAAGCTGCAGGTGGTTGAGGCGTTCGATCAGTGCCGGGTCGAGATATCGCGAAACGATGCTCACGGCAGACTTAATACGCGCAGCCGGCGAATGGGTTTAATGGGTCGCGAGGGGATATATTTGGCCATTGTTTGGAGCCCGAAACGGAGTTGGCGGAAGGCCTTTCAGATGGTTGCCGGCGCGTGCGCGGATGCGCCGAACTGTCGCAGCTTGCCGGGGGCTTTCGCATCGGCATAATCCGCTGGTTAGCCTAGCATCTGGCGTATCCGTTATTTGGAACCGAGCGTAACCGTGAAGTCGACCCCGTACCAGCGCCCGACCCACGAAACGGTATCTCCGTACAGCCGCCCGCTCCATGTGCTGGCGTGGCTGACACTGCTGGCGACGTTTCCGCTGATCTTCGTCGGCGGGCAGGTCACCAGCTACGACGCCGGCCTGGCGGTGCCGGATTGGCCTAACTCCTTTGGCCACAACATGTTCCTGCTCCCCTGGGAGCAGTGGAAACAAGGCGGCGTGTTCCTGGAGCACACGCACCGCCTCCTGGGAACGGTGGTGGGCGCGCTGTCGATCGCGCTGGTCGCCTGGGCGTGGCTGCGGAAGGATTCGACGCGGACGCAGCGGTGGTTGAGCGTGGCGATCCTGGGCGCGGTGCTCGTGCAGGGCATTCTCGGCGGGCTGCGCGTGATCTGGATCAATCTGGATCTGGCGGTTGTGCACGGGTGTTTTGCGCAGGCGACGATGTGCCTGATCGGGCTGATGGTCGTCGCCAGCTCCGGCTGGTGGCGCCGGGCAGCCGATCAAGCCCGCCCCGACCAGGCCAAGCCGCTGCGCCGGCTGGTGGTCGCGGGTGTCGTGCTGCTGTTTGTGCAACTGATCCTCGGTGCCATGGTCCGCCACTATCAGGCGGATCTGGCGATTCCCGACCTGCCGCTGGCGTACGGGAAGTGGATTCCGCCGGTGTCGCAGGAGGGGTTGGAACAGGCCAACTGGTCGCGTCTGGCTGAGCCGGCGCTGGGAACGACGACGCTGTGGCAGATCTGGCTGCACTTTGGTCATCGGATCGGCGCGGTTGTCGTGAGCGCGGTGCTGATCGCGGTGTCCGTGCTGGCGTGGAAGCGCCGTGACGAAGCCAGAGGACTGGCGGTACCGGCGGTGGCGATCGCGACCCTGCTGGTGACGCAGGTAACGCTGGGCGTACTGACAGTCCTGTTCCGCGTGCCGCCGGACCTGGCGACGTTCCATGTCGCGGTGGGCGCGTTGCTGTTGTTGACGACTTTTGTGCTGGCGGTCCGCGTGATGCGACTGTACGCGCCGCGGCGGTTGAATCCTGGGCTTGAGCGCGGGGATGGTGCTCCCGCGCCGCTTTCGGCGCCGCTGGCGCCCATGAACGGATGAACTCAACATCAGACATCACGGAGATGCGAGAGGGCGCGTTGTCGCTCAAGCCGGCTGCGGCGTTGCGAGCCCGGTTGGTCGATTACTACGAAGTCACCAAGCCGCGGATGAACTACCTGGTCGTCGCGACGACGATGGTCGGGTTCTACATGGCGGCTGAGGTGTTCGAATGGTGGCTGGTGCTGGGCACGCTGTTTGGCACGACGCTGACGGCGGCGTCCGCGAGCGTCTTCAACCAGTTGCTGGAGCGGAACTACGACGCGCTGATGCCGCGAACACGGCATCGTCCCCTGCCGGCTGACCGCCTGACGCCGGGCGAAGCGCTGGCATGGGGGACCGTGCTGGGCGTGGTCGGGCTGGGAACGCTGGCTGTGGCCGTCAACCTGCTGACGGCGGCGCTGGGGCTGTTTACGCTGCTGTGCTACGTGGTGGTCTATACGCCGATGAAGCGGACCAGCTCGCTGTGCACGATCGTCGGCGCGGTGCCGGGGGCGATTCCGCCGGTCATGGGCTGGACGGCATATCACAACGCCCTGTCGCCGGAAGCGCTGGCGCTGTTCCTGATCCTGTTCATGTGGCAGATGCCGCACTTTCTGGCGATCGCGGTCCTCTACAAGGAGGACTACGAAAAAGGCGGATTCAAGATGCTGCCGGTCATCGACGACCAGCGGCTGACCATGACCAATCGGCAGATGATCATCTACACGCTGGCGCTGCTGGCGGTCAGCCTGGCGCCGGTGTCGATGGGGATGACGGGCGGGCTGTACATGGCAGCCGCGATCGTGCTGGGCGGGGTTTTTGTGGCTGGCGCGGTGGCGCTGGCGAGGACGCGCTCGCGGCGCGACGCCCGGCGACTGTTCTTTGCGTCGATTATCTACCTGCCGCTGCTGCTGGCAGCCATGATGATCGATAAGGTGTAGCTGCGGCACGCGTACAGTGGTGCGCGTGCGTGGCTCGAGCTGATGACTGGGGATGCGGGCAAGCAATCCCCGTGGTGCCATGCGATCACTACTGTGTGCAATCGGATTGTCGGGGCTGCTGATGCTGGGCGGATGTGATTCCGGCCAGGCGCCGGCCCAGTCGCCCGTACAGGGCAATTACGCGACCGAACCGCCCCCGCCGGCCGGACACGGCGTCATCCGCGGCAAGGTCACGCTCGTCTCACAAAGCGGCAATCTCCCCAAGCCGATCATGATCCGCGGCCACGGCGGCCAGCAGATCCCCGATGAGCGCGTCGTTGTCGGATCGAGCGGCGAGTTGAAGAACGTCGTCGTCTACATCGAGGACTTCAAGGACGACACCGGCCCCAAGCGGCCGCCGGTCGTCGTCGATCAGGTCAACTTCCGCTATACACCGCATGTGACGGCGGTGCAGGTCGGCCAGCCGCTGCGCGTCCGCAGCAGCGACGATGCGCTGCACAACGTCCACATCCGCGCCAAGGCCAATCCCGAAACCAACCACTTCACGCGCACAGCCAACGAGTGGCTGGACTATGTCTACGACAAGCCCGAGGTGCTGCGGCTGAAGTGTGACGTGCATCCGTGGATGTCGGCGTACGTCGTCGTGACGGAGAATCCGTACTTTGCCGTGAGTGCGGATGATGGCAGCTACGAGATCACCGGCATTCCCGATGGGCAGTACAAGCTGGTGGCGTGGCATGAGCTGTATGGCCGGCGCGAGCAGATGGTGACCGTCACCGCGGGGACGCCGGTGCAGCAGGACTTCACCTTTGAGGCCCCGTGAGCGCAGTGCAACCAGCCTTGGATGCGGGCGCGACCGCCCCGCCGTCGGCGGCTATGCCGATGGTGGAGATCCAGGGCGTCACGCACCGCTATGGCCAGCGGCTGGCGCTTCAGGACATCCATCTGTCCGCTGGTGCAGGTGAGATTCTGGCGCTGCTCGGCCCCAACGGCAGCGGCAAGACGACGCTGTTTCGCATCCTCAGCACGCTGATGGCCCCCTCGGAGGGGAGGATCATCATCGACGGGTTGGACGTCGCGGGACAGCGGGACGAGGTTCGGCGGCGGCTGGGCGTCGTCTTCCAGTCGCCCAGCCTTGATCAGCAGCTCTCAGCCGAGGAGAACCTTCGCCATCATGGGCATCTCTACGGCCTGCGCGGCAGCGAGCTGTCGCGGCGGATCGAGCTGATGCTGCGTCGGTTCGATCTGTACGACCGCCGGCATGAACGCGTGCATCGCTTCAGCGGCGGCATGCGGCGAAAGGTCGAACTGGCCAAGGGATTGCTCACCCAGCCGCGTGTGCTGCTGCTGGATGAGCCGAGCACAGGCCTGGATCTGCCGGCACGCGAGGAGCTCGGCCGCCTGCTGCGGGAGGTGCGCGATGAGGGCATCGCCATCCTCATGACGACGCATCTCATGGAAGAAGCCGATCGGTGCGATCGCGTCGCGATCCTGGACCAGGGGCGGCTGGTCGCCCATGCGACACCCGCTGAGCTGCGACGCCGGCTGGGCGGGCAGATCGTAACCATTCAGACAGACCAGCCGGCGGCGATGGTGGAGCGACTGCGCGAAGCGCTGAACATCCAAGCCGATCTGGTCGACACGACGGTGCGGTTCGAATCGCCCGATGCGCACCGGTTGGTGGAGCGCGTGATCGAGTTGGCGCCGGGAAAGGTGCAGTCGATCACGATCGGTCAGCCGTCGCTGGGGGATGTGTTTATCGCCCTGACGGGTCGACGGTTTGATGCTGCGATTGAGCCGGCGCGGTGACACTCGTGTCGGCGACATCGATCCCACCGGTGGACGAGATCTCCACCCCCGCCCCACGCTCGCCCGCAGGCGAGTCGATCAGGACACTGCTGCTGCCCATGCGGATACGGATTGCCCGCGGCGAGACGACATCGACACAGCCGTTGAGACTGTAGAACACCTGCTTGCCGCTGCGACGGCTGGCGATAAGGCTGTTGGCCCTCAACAGGCCCAGGTGATGCGACACCGTCGGTTGCTGCAAGCCGAGCTGGCGGCAAAGATCGGTAACATTGCGTTCACCGTCGCGAAGGGCCATGAGCAGGCCGAGGCGCGTCCGGTCGGACAGCAGACGGAACAGCTCGCTAAGATGTTCAAGATCCTGCTCGCTGGCTGCGGATGGGATGGCGGTGGTGGTTGAGAACGTCATACGACTACGGCTTGGGGCTGAAGGCACAACTTGGACGAACTATAGGGGCAGCAGGCGGCCGCGGTCAAAGCAAACCTTCGCGATCCAGCCCGCCGCCAGCCATGCCCTCCCGCCGATCCGCGATCCTTGATCTTGCCCGCCGGTCCGTTAGAATTGCCCCAATCAGCACTGCTGAGAACCGGGGCCATGGTCTAACGGGATGACGGCTGAATCGCATTCAGCAAATCGGGGTTCGATTCCCCGTGGCTCCATTCCTTCCCTTCTGCGTCGATCCCCCCAAGTTCGCCGGAATCTCAGATCCTGTCGGCCGACCGGGCCATCTGGAGCCTTACGTCCATCGCCTGCTTTCTCCATCCTGATCGTCGGGGTCACCTCCACAACGACACGAGTGACCATCACGATGGCGCGCCCCGCCTGTTACGAGAATGGCGTTTAGTTGCTTCACAACAGTGAGCGCGCTAGTCTGACCGGCAATGGGGTGCGAACACGGCAACTCGCCAGGGGCACAATCGACAGGACGCATCGAACCAGCAAACCTTGCCGCGATGGGCTCCAAGTATCAGGATCATCACCCAAAGACTGCCTCCCGGACGATCTACGCCCACACGCGCCCCCCGCCCGCGACGGTCGAACAGTGGGAGCCACTGGACCATCACCACCAGCGTGTAGCCGAGTTGGCTGAGGCATTTGCTGACGCCTTCGGCGCAGGAGCCTGGGGACGTTGGGCGGGTTTGTGGCATGATCTGGGGAAGGGATCGGACGAGTTCCAGGACTACCTGCACCGGACCGCGGATCCAGACGCATCTGAAGAGCAATCGCCCGGCCGCGTCGATCACTCGACCTTCGGTGCGCAGCACGCAGCCCGCACACTCGGCGGCCACGTCGGGCAGGTGATGGCGTTCGTCATCGCCGGCCATCATTCCGGCCTGCCCAACGCCACCAGCGACGACGAAGCAACGCGCCGATCCACCCTGCAGGCGCGGCTGAATAAGTCCGTGCCGCCCGTCGCCGTCCCACTGCCGCCGGAAAAGTCCGCCAGGCTGATGCTCCCGATCAAGCCACAGGCTGACCGGATCGGCTTCCAGGTCGCCTTCTTCACACGCATGCTCTTCTCCGCACTGGTCGATGCCGACCGCATCGCCACGGAGGCGTTCTGCAACCCGCAGCAGGCGGCTGAGCGCGCCCAGCCCAAGCCAACCATCGCCGCACTCAAGGCAAAGCTCGATGCATCCCTCGCGAACCTCCAGTCCAAGGCGCCCCCGACCCACGTCAACCGCGTACGAAGCGAAGTCCTCTCACAATGCCGCGATGCCGCAGCCCTGCCGCCCGGGTTCTTCTCGCTGATCGTTCCCACCGGCGGCGGCAAGACCTATGCCTCGCTGGCCTTCGCGCTCGATCACGCGGTAAGGCACAACCTCCGCCGCGTCGTCGTCGCCATCCCCTTCACCAGCATCATCGAGCAGACAGCCGACAACTACCGCCGCGCGCTCGGCCCACTGGCCGACCTCGGCCTGATCGAGCATCACAGCAATCTCGATCCCACACGCGAAACGCGCAACAACAAGCTCGCAGCCGAGAACTGGGATGCGCCCCTCATTGTCACTACCAACGTCCAACTCTTCGAAAGCCTTTTCGCTGCCAAGACCACCCCCTGCCGCAAGCTGCACCGCCTGGCGCGCAGCGTCATCATCCTCGACGAAGCCCAGACCATCCCCGTCGAGCTCCTTCAGCCAACGCTCATGGCCCTGGAAGAGCTGGTCGCCAATTACGGCTGCACCATCGTTCTCTGCACGGCAACCCAGCCGGCGCTGGAGAAGAACGCCGACTTCACCATCGGCATCGACCCTGCGGCCATCCGCCCGATCATCCGCGATGCTCCGGCCCTCTTCACCGCCTTGCGCCGCGTGCAGACCACGCGCCTCGGTCGGCTCAGCGACGATGAACTGGCAGACCGCCTCGCAGCCGAGCATCAAGCCCTGTGCATCGTCAACTCGCGCCCCCACGCATCGCACTTGTATCACGCCCTTTGCTCCCGCCGCGGCGAGAAGGGCTGCTACCACCTCAGCACATTCATGTGCGCCCAGCATCGCCGCGAGAAACTGGCGGAAATTCGCCAACGCCTGATCGATAGACAGCCCTGCGTCGTCATCAGCACCGCCCTGATCGAAGCCGGCGTCGATGTCGATTTCCCCGTCGTCTACCGCGGACCCGCCGGGTTCGACTCCCTCGCCCAGGCGGCTGGACGATGCAATCGGGAAGGAGAACTTGTCGACGCCGACGGCCGCCCCATGCTCGGCCGGGTTTATGCTTTTGACACGGAGGCACCTGCTCCTCCCGGGCTGCAGCGATCTGCCGCGCAGTGTGGACTGGAACTGGCTAACCGCTTCCCCGATCCGATCATCCCCCAGGCGATCGAAACGTACTTCCGGCTATTCTACTGGACGCAGAAACAGCGATGGGACCAGCCGAAAGTGCTTGAGGCCCTTTCGGCCAACCTGCGTGATCGCGAGCTGGCGCTCAACTTCCGCCAGGCTGCGGAGCGCTACCAGATCATCCGTGATGAGCAGATCCCCATCCTCGTGCCGCACGGCGACAAAGGCCGGGAAATCCACAGCCGCCTGCTCAACTCCGGCGATGTCGACTACCGCCTGCTCCGCGAAGCCCAGCCGTACATCGTCGGCGTCCACGAGCGCCTGCATCACGAACTCAAGAAAAGAGGGCTCATCCTGCAACACCCCGGCGGCTTGGATTTGTGGCTGCTGATGAACTTTTCCGCTTACAGGTCTGACATAGGGTTGTCAGCGGAAGATGCTGGAATGGATCCGGAGATATGGGTGCAATAGAAGTCCGGACGCAACACGTTGATTCATAAAAAGTTACGGACCGCATTGCTGCGGCCCGTAAGGAGGCGTCGAGGATGCCCTACGTAGAAACAGTGTTTCAATCCACGGCAGCGCCGACCGCGCTAGGTTATATGGTCGCAGCAATCTTGTCGATGGTCGTTTGG
>CALEKX010000073.1 GCA_937904525.1 uncultured Phycisphaerales bacterium | reverse complement strand
GTCTGCGGTCTGCGGTCTGCGGTCTGCGGTCTGCGGTCTGCGGTCTGCGGTCTGCGGTCTGCGGTCTGCGGTCTGCAGTCTGCGGTCTGCAGTCTGCAGTCAGCAGCAAAACAACAAAACACACCAAACAACAAGCCATCGCATACACTGTGGGGCATGGAGGCTCTGTCCCAAACCATTGCCGAAGCCGCCGGGCGCGAGGACGTTCGGGCGGCGGTCTGGCGCATCTATCGCCTGCTGGAACAGGAGATCAACCGCCGCCGGCCCGTCTGCCAGGCGTCAGGGCGATGCTGCCGGTTCGAGGAGTACGGCCATCGGCTCTACGTGACGACACTGGAACTGGCAGCCTTCGCCCGCGACCTGCGGACCCCCCCAGCCGCCAATCCGGCAGAGAAGGGGACCCTTGCCCTGCCCGTCGTCGGCCCATCCGCCGGCTGCGTGTACCAGGTCGATGGCCTGTGCAGCGTACATGCGATCCGCCCCTTCGGCTGCCGAATCTTCTTCTGCGACGCCTCAGCCGAGCAGTGGCAGCAGGAGCAGTACGAACGCTTCCACGCCGAACTTAAACAGGCCCATGAGGCGCTGGATGTCCCGTATTTCTACGTCGAATGGCGGCAGGGCCTGGCAGCCATGCAGGCGGCTTTCGCCGAGCTGCGCGCGTGATGCTCACCACAGATCGTGGTACGGGCCGCCACGCCCGAGTTGGTCCTCCTGAGCGCAGCGAAGGATCTCAACCGTTCCTGGCGCCGAGATCCTTCGCTTCGTTCAGGATGACCTGGTGGCGGGAGGATCGTCCTTGACGTGGCACGGGCGCCCTCGCCCGTGCGGATCTGTCTGGCACAGCCCTGCATGTACGGGACGCCTGTGCCACTTGCCTCCTCGCTGCCGATCAGCCTTTCCGCGGTGACTTGGGAGCCGCGCGGGGCGTCGGTCGGGTACTTTCCAGCGGCGGCCGAGGTCGCCGGCTTCACGGGTTTGTCTGTTCCCGTTCGTCGCTCCGTCGCGGCACCCCTCTCCCCACATTCCCCGTGCATGCATGGCAGCAATCGTTAAGCTTATGGGCCTGCTATCCGAGGAGATTCCTATGCCGACCGTGATTCATCGTCGTGTGGAGCAAGCCAGGCAGCAGTCACTTCCGAGCGTCGTCGGACGGACGCGCTCGGGGTGGATCGTCATGGGAGATCGGCAGGTCGTGCGCGGATACTGTCTGCTGCTGCCGGATCCGGTGGTCGGTACGCTCAACGACCTGCAGGGCGCTGCCCGCGAGCAGTTCCTCAGCGACATGGTCGCCGCCGGCGATGCGCTGCTGGCTGTCACCAGGGCCGCGCGGATCAACTACGAGATCCTCGGCAACCTCGAGCCGGCGCTGCACGCCCATCTGTTCCCCCGCTACACGGACGAACCCGCCGAGCTGCGCGCCCGACCGATCTGGTTCTACGACTGGAACCACGCACCAGCCTTCGATCCGGTCGAACATCGGGACCTGATGGAGAAACTGCGGGAGGCGATGCGGCAGGGGGGAGTGGTGGTTGGATAGGTGAGAGCAGGCGGCAGGCGGCAGGCGGCAGGCGGCAGGCAGCGGTGGGTTCGCGCTTCGTCTCTCCATCTCTACCCTTCGTCGCTTCGTCACTTTCTCCCCAACCACACGCGGTGCTCCGCACCGCCGCTAACTTCGTCTCTTCGTCTCTTCGTCGCACACCCTCACGTCCCCCGCCGAATGTGGTGCTCGGCATAGGCCAGGGCGATGCCGTAGAGCGTCAGGTCGCCGCTGATGGCGTGGATTAGTTCCCAATCCTCGAAGAGGCGCGGGGCGTCACCGCCTGTGGCGATGATCTCGGGCCAGGTGCCTAGCTCGGTGGCGTAGTTCTCGACCAGTTCCTTCACCATTCCGCGGATGCCGTGGTAGGCGCCGTGAAGGATGGACTGATCGGTGTTCTGGCCGAAGGGGCGGTCCGGCACGGCAAACTCCACACGCGGCAGGCTGGCGGTGCGCTCGTGCAGGGCATCGAGAATCATCCCCAGCCCCGGGGCGATGGCGCCGCCGAGGAACTCGCCCTTGTCATTGCAGACATCAATGGTGATGGCGGTCCCGGCATCGACGACGACGCAGGCTTTTGCCATCTGCTCGTATGCAGCCGCCATGTTGAGGATGCGGTCGACGCCGGTCTGCTGGGGGTTCTCTGTCAGAACCTTGATGGGCAGGTCGAGGTCACGGCCGACCCACTCAACCTTCTTTCCAGTTTCCTGCTGGACGACATGCTCCAGCGGCTCAACCAGCGGCGGATTGACGCTGGCAGCCGCGACGGCTGGCTCCTCGCGGTCGGCGATGCGCGACCAGGCTTCCCGGATCGCCCCCGCCCAGTCGGACCGGCGGTCGTGGGACAGCCGATTCACGTACTGCAACTCCCCCGCGACGAACACACCGATCGCCAACCGCGAGTTCCCGACGTTCAGCACCATCAGATTGAGGTCCATGGCGAACATGATAGTGCCCCGGGCGCACCCGGGCGAGGGCGACGCGCACCAGCCTGCTTCGATACGCGCAATCCGATGGAGCGCAAAACTCTGCTAAGCGGCGACTTCCATCTCATACCGGCCTGAAGCCCGCGCCTTGTTCAGCCCAGATCAGTCGCTACTGTCTGACGCTTTGAGGAGAGCAAGCCAGCAATGCGGATCGTCGTACTGGGCAGCAGCGGCCGTCTGGGCAGGAAAACCGTTCAAACACTGATACGGGCTGGGCATGAGGTCGTGCCCGTGGACATCAGACCCTGCGACCTTCCGGACGCGCCGCCGACGCGCATCATCGATCTGCAGGACGGCGAGCAGCTCGTCGAAGCCATGCGCGGCGCAGAGGCGATCTGCCATTTTGCCAATCACCCTGGGCTGAGCGCCAACCGGCCGCTTGTCGGGTTCCGCAACAACGTCTCGGTCACGTTCAACGTCTTCCACGCAGCCGAGCTTGCGGGGATCAAGCGGATCGTGTCGGCTTCGAGCGTGCAGGTCTATGGTTGCGTAGCGCATGGTGAGTCGGATGGGCGCGTCATCGTCGCGCCGCCGCGGTACCTGCCGATCGATGAGGATCATCCGCTTCAGCCGACGATCCCGTACTCCCTCACAAAGGCCTTCTGCGAGTATGCCGCTGACACCTTCTCGCGCCGGCGGCCCGATCTGACAGTCTGGTCGCTGCGGTTCACCGCCGTTATTCCGGCGAACAGCCAGGAGTCAGCCGCCGACCTGAAGTTCCGCTCCATCGCGGGGCGCTATCCGCAGGTGAGCCTCTATTCGTGGGTCAGCGACGAGGATGCAGCCCGGGCGACGATGCTCTGCTGCCTGACCGAGCGCCCGGGCCACACGCCGCTGAACGTCGTCTCGCCCCGGAGCGTCGGCCCATGGTCGAAAGAGGCCCTGCAGCAGGCCTACGGCTGCGTGCCCGAGTTCCGCGAGACGCTCAAGCCAGAGGATTCGCTGGTCAGCGGGCGGCGCGCCCAGCAGTTGCTTGGTTTCCGTGCGTCGGAGGGGTGAGGCGTCGCCGCCACTCCGCTCCCGCACGGTCCGAGATTGCTGCAAATTTCAAAACGCGTGAAAGGTCCGCGCGACCGTATCATTCGGTCGTATGACTACGATGCAACGCGAACCTGCACCCTCTGTTCGTCGCTCGACCACCGGCGCCACGCGCATCGGCAGCGTGAGCTTCCTCAACGCCAAGCCGCTGATCTGGGGGCTGGAGAACGACACTTCGGTCGAGCTGCACCTGGATGTTCCATCGCGCCTGCTGGAGGGCCTGCAGGACGGGCGATTTGAGGTGGCGCTGCTGCCGGTGATCGACTATCAGCGGATGGACGGCCTGCGGCTGATCACCAGCGGCGGGATCGGCTCGCACGATCAGACGCTGACGGTGCGCATCTTCAGCCGCGTGCCGATCGAGCAGGTGCGGACGCTGGCGTGCGATACGGACAGCCATACGTCCGTCGCGCTGGCACGCGTGCTGTTTGCAGAGTATTTCAAACAGATGCCGAAGATGGTCGATCGCGGCCAGCCTGCGGCGGCGTCGGCGGAAGCCGTCCTGCTGATCGGCGACAAGGTCGTCTGCGAAGAGCCGGCAGGCTTTCCGCATCAGCTCGACCTTGGCGTGGCATGGAAGCAGATGACGGGGCTGCCGTTTGTGTTTGCCGCCTGGATGGCGGTAGCCGGCGCCGAGCTGGGGGACCTGCCCGCGCGGTTGGTGGAGTCGAAGCGCGAGGGCTTGAAGCATGTGGACGAGATCGTCCAACGCTATGGCGTCACCCGCGGCTGGCCAGCCGACATCGCGCGGACGTACCTCACGCATCACATGCAGTACGACATCGGCCCGCAGCAGCTCGAGGCGATCGGGCTGTTCCACAAACTGGCGAAGAAGCACGGCATGGTGGAGCAGTGCAGGGAGTTGGAGGTGGTTGGTTGGGAGTAGATAGAAGACAGAAGATAGAAGATAGAAGTGTGAAATGTGGCACGGGCTGGTCGCCCGTGCCACTTCTTACTTGCTCAGCAGGCGCTGGATGTCTTTGGCCAGGGCCTGCTCCAGGGCCTGATCGCGGCCGAGGGCGTACCAGTATTGTGAGGGGAGTCGCTCGCCGTCAGCGTCGATGCGCGTCTGCGTGGGGGATGCCGTGACGGCTGCCCGATAGCGGGAGGGATCGGTGACGCGACGCTCGGGGATGGCGCGCCGCTCCACAACCACCTTGGGGGAGACGACATACCCCTCGCCGTCGGGATTCTCCGAAAACTCGAATCGAATCGTCCGCCGCACCGTCGCCAGCGTGCTTTCTGCCAGGGCCTCGCCGTCGACGACGTCGCCGCGCCACAGTTCGAACGCCTGCCGTGACTGCAGCGGCTGGGTGGTGATCGCGCCGCTGCGGTAGTCGACCTGGTCGATCTGGAAAAAGCGATCGCGCGCCGCGCGCTCCGCGGCTCGCGCGAGTTCCTCGAAGCTGTCGTGCGCGACCTGCACGACTGCCGGCTGCTGATACCAGTATGCCGGCTGGGCCTGCTCGGCCGGGATGTCCGTGGCGACGCGATCACCTGTCGTCGCGCAGCCGCCAAGCGCGATGAGCATCGCCGCCGTCGCGACCGAACGCGACCGCAGGCAGCGGGGGAGGAACGAGCGGGAGCAGATGGATCGGAGCGTTTGCATCGTCATGTTCGGGTCTACGGCTGAGGCGTTTCGCCGGCGAACTGCAGCCGCGGCAGGGTTTCCTGATCGAGCGCCGTGTGCCAGCTCTGGCCGACGGTGTGGATGATCACGCTGTTCATCGTGGCCGGCGTCCCCATGGACGCGCCCGCGACGATGATGATCCGATCGCCGGGGCTGGCGTAGCGGCGCTCCTGCACCATGGTGTCGACCTGCTGCATGAGCGCATCGACATCCCGTGGCGGCAGCATCTCCTGCGGGATGACGCCGTAATGCAGCGCCATGCGGCGCAGGGCGCGATGGTTGCTGCTCATGGCGATGATCGGCACGGGGAAGCGCGTCTTGGAGAAGATGCGCGCCGTCGCGCCGGTCTGCGACCACAGAGCCACCAGCTTGACCTTCAGCTCCTGGGCGATCTGCCACACGCCCTTAGCCACGGCGCCGGAGAGCTGCATCATCTTCAGCCGCAGCGCCGGCTCGCGGGCGGCGACGTTCTGGAGGATGTAGTCCTCGGTGGTGCGGGCGACATGGCTCATCGTGTGCACGGCGCCGACGGGGAACTTTCCGACGCTGGTCTCGCCGCTGAGCATGACCGCGTCGGTGCCGTCAAAGATGGCGTTGGCGACGTCGCTGACTTCCGCCCGTGTGGGGGACGCCTGCTCGATCATGCTCTGGAGCATCTGCGTCGCGACGATGACCGGCTTGCCGGCGACCTGGCAGCGGCGGATCAGATCCTTCTGGATCAGCGGGACTTGCGCCACATCCATTTCAACGCCCAGGTCGCCGCGGGCGACCATCAAGCCGTCGCTGGCTTCGAGGATGGCGTCGATATCGTTGATGGCTTCGGCTTTCTCGATCTTGGCGATGATGTGGATGTCGCTGGAGCGGTTGCGCAGGTGCTGGCGGAGAAGCTGGATGTCGTCGGCTCTGCGGACGAACGACAGCGCCAGGTAATCCAGGTCATTCTCGATGGCCCACTCGACGCACTGCCAGTCGCGGTCGGTGATCGAAGGGAGGTTGACGGCGGTGTTGGGCAGGTTGACGCCCTTGCCGGTCTTGAGGACACCGCCGGCTGTGCACTGGCAGCGCAGTTCGTTGTAGTTCTTGTCGGTGCAGACGAAGCGCAGCAAGCCGTCTTCGACGAGGATGCGGTCGCCGACCTGCACGTCGTCGACAAAGTGCTGGTAATTGGTGGAGACGCAGCCGTTCTTGCCGGTGGTGGGCGCCCGCTGGATGATCAGCTCGTCACCCACATGGATGGGCATGCCGCCATCTTCCACCGGCTCGATGGGGCCAAGACGGATCTTGGGGCCGCACAGGTCACCGAGGATGGCGATGGGCCGGTCGATCCGAGCCGCGGCTTCGCGGATGTTGCGGAGCATCTGCAGGTGATCGTTGAGGTCGCCGTGCGAGAAGTTCATGCGGCAGATGTCGGCGCCGGCTTCGAACAGGCTCACCAGGATCTCCGGCGAGGCGACAGCCGGGCCCATCGTGGCGACGATCTTCGTGCGGATCATGAGCTTCTGCATGGGGTTGCTCTCGCGGCTGACCAAGCATTGTGGGGGATGGTGGGGAAAATGCAATGGAGGAAGCGACGAAGCGACGAAGGGGGGAGAGCGGGAGATCAGGTGAGCGCGACCGTAGGGCACGCTATTGCGTGCCGCGGGGTCGCAAGACGAAGAGACGAAGTGTGAGTAGGGGGCCGCCTTGGCGGAACGGGGTTGGATTCAGGCGACGGAGTGACAAAGGGCAAGGACCAAGTAACAAGTGACCAGGAACCAATAACCAGTAACCAATAACGAGTACCAAGGAACAACCCACACACCTACATCCCAATTACCCGCGCCTTGACTGTACGCCGATCGATACCCAGACGGCGGGCGGTTTCGACGTAGCTGCCGGTTTGGGCGTGGACGATTCTGCAGTAGCGGGTCAGCAGCTCATCGGCTGACAGTTCGCCGTTGCGGATCTGCTGGACGAATCGCTCAGCTTCGGTGAGCGGCGGCTGGGCGGTGGGGTGGTACTCGCGGCGAATCAGGATGTTGCGCACGCACTGCTCCAGCTCGCGGAAATTGCCCGGCCAGGTGTAGTCGGGCAGGTGGGCGTCGATCCACCGCTCTACCTGATCCGTCAGTTCCTCCGCCTCGGCGCCGACAAGGCGGTAGGCGATGAACAGCACCAATGCCCGCCGATCCTGCGGGGTTTCGCGCAGTTGCTCCGCCAGCGGCGGTGTCGTGATGATGTCGCTGCACAGGCGGTAGTAGAAGTCGGGCCGGAAGCGGCCTTCGCGCATTTCGACGGCCAGGTCGCGGTTGGTGGCTGCGATCACCTTACCGGAGAAGCGGCGCGTCTTTGTATCGCCCAGCCGCTGGAAAGTGCGCCCCTGCAGCACGCGCATGCGTTGGATCGACTATCACCGCCTGCCGTCCTACGGCTTGATTGCGGCAGCCATCCTCATGCCTGTGGTCTGCTTCGCATCCGCCTTCTGCAAACCCGCACGTCACCTGTTCGCGTTGCCTGTGCTGGCTGTGGTGCTGTCGGTGGTTCGGATTTTCGTGATGGGGGTGATCCGATGAGGCGCCACGCCGTGCCGGGGGGGACAGAGGGCGTCGTCACGCGATGCAAGAGGAATGGATCGCCCCTACGGGAGAAGCGGAACATGAACGTCGGCTTGGTCGCGATGAGCGGTGTGCGGGCGTGCGATGCGGAGATCTCCACTTTCACCGCCCAGGTGAAGGAGGCCTACGCCCTGGCCCGGCGGTTTATCGATCGCGGCATCCCGATCGTGATGGGCGGCTTGCATGCCTGAAGGGGGGCCAGGGCGCGGCTGGCCGCGCGCAGAGATCGCCCCTGTGTGGCGCCATATTCGTGCCACGGACATCCCGGACGTGTCATCACCAGGTCAGACGCATCAACCCTGTCGCGCCGATCACGGTTTGCCTGCGCCGCCGGCGTGTTTGTGGACGACGTCCGGCGTCGGTGGTTCCGTGGCCTTGGGGGGGATGATGCTGCGGATGTTGGCTTCGGCGAGCTGGCGGTCGTCGATGGGGGCCGGGGCTCCGCACATCAGGTCGGCGCCGCTCTGCGTCTTGGGGAACGCGATCACGTCGCGGATGTTCGTGATATTCCGCAGGATCATGACCAGGCGATCCAAGCCGAATGCGATGCCGCCATGCGGCGGGGCGCCGTACTGCAAAGCGTCCAGCAGGAAGCCGAACTTGGCTCGCTGGGCTTCGTCATCGATGCCCAGCAGCTTGAAGACCTTCTGCTGGACGTCCATCCGATGGATACGGATGCTGCCGCCGCCGACTTCGCTGCCGTTGCAGACGATGTCGTAGGCTTTGCTCTTGATCGACTCGATCACAGCCCGGTCGGTGCTGGTGAGCTTGTCCAGGTCCTCATCCAGCGGGGCGGTGAACGGGTGATGCGTGCTGACGTAGCGGCGCTCTTCCTCGTCGTACTCGAAGGCGGGGAAGTTGACGACCCACACCCACGCAAAGCGTGTGGAGGGTGTCAGTTGCAGATCGCGCGCCATCTTGAGGCGCAGCTCGCCCAGGACGCGATGGACGATTTTGGGCTTGTCGGCGGCGAAGGCGAGCAGGTCGCCTTCCTGAGCGCCGGTGCGCTCCAGCAGCGCCGAAGCGATCGGGTTGACGAACTTGGCGACACCCGTGTCGAAGGCGCCCTTGGCGACCTTCGTCACAGCCAAACCCTTGGCGCCAAAGCCTTTGGCCCATTCCGCAAGCGCGTCGGTCTGGGCACGCGTGAGCTTCGAGCCGCCGGGGATAACGATGCACTTGACCATCGGCGCGTTCTTGAAGACGCCGAACTCGGTCGTATGGGCAATATCGGTGATGTCGTGCAGCTCCATGCCGAAGCGCAGGTCCGGCCGGTCCGAGCCGTAGCGGGACATGGCTTCGTCGTAGTCCATCCGCGGGATGGGGTTGGGGATGTCGACGTCGAGGATCTCCTTCCAGATTCGCCGCAGCATCCCTTCCATCAGGGGGATGATGTCCTCCCGGTCGATGAAGGACATCTCAATATCGAGCTGAGTGAACTCAGCCTGGCGATCGGCGCGGGGGTCTTCGTCGCGGAAGCAGCGGACGATCTGCATGTACTTGTCGACGCCGCCGACCATCAGCAACTGCTTGAAAAGCTGCGGCGACTGCGGCAGGGCGTAGAACGACCCGGGCTGGAGGCGCGACGGCACGATGAAGTCGCGGGCGCCTTCGGGCGTCGAGCGGGTGAGGAAGGGGGTCTCGACCTCCCAGAAGCCGGCATCGCCCAGATAATCGCGCATGATTTTCGTCACGCGATGGCGGGTCTGGAGGGTCTCGAGCATCTCCGGACGGCGGATGTCGAGATAGCGGTACTGCAGACGCCGCTCTTCCTTGGGAGCATCCTTGTCAGCCACCTCGAAATCAGGCGTGATCGGGGGCGTGGGGGAGGTGCTGAGCACCTGCAGCTCCTTGACGCGGATCTCGATCTGGCCGGTGGGGAGCTTGGGGTTCTCCAGCCCCTGGCCACGGTTCTCGACCAGGCCGGTCACGGCAATGACCCACTCGCTGCGCAGATGGCGGGCCTGCTCATGGGTGGCCTGGCCGCAGGAATCGGGGTCAAACACGAGCTGGGTGAGGCCGTCGCGGTCGCGCAGGTCGATGAAGACGAGGTTGCCGTGATCGCGGTAGGAGTGAACCCAGCCGGCGAGCTTGACGGTCTGGCCGACATCCGACGAGCGGAGCTGGCCACATGTGTGTGTACGATAGCGCGTTTGGATGGCTTGCATGAGGGTGCCTGATTTTTCGGTGCGAAACTGCCGTTTGGGGCAATGTGTACAGGGGAAAAAGCGTCAGATCAACGGTCGGAGGTGGGCACGGAGCCGGCAGGCCACAGCGGCCGGGCGGTCACCGCGCCCTGGTATTGACGTCCGTATTGCTGACGCAGGGGGTGTGCATGGGCGTGTTTATATCGGCTGGAGAGGGAGGGAGGCAATAGGGGTGGGGGGGACGAAGAGGGGAGATTGGAAGACCGAGAGACCAAGAGACGGAGAGACGGAGAGACGAAGGGGGGCACGGGCTGGGCCGGGAACCGTTCGAGTGCGACCGGAGCGATGTTTGGCGACGGTGCAGGCGATCGGGGGTATACTGTGGGCGTGCGGAGATGCCCATGCAGCACCACCAGATGCGTGACCTGATCGAACAGCATCGCGGCGAACTGGCTGCAATTTGTCGCCAGTTTGGTGTCCGGCAGTTGGAGTTGTTCGGGTCAGCTGCGCGCGGCGAGGATGTTTCCGGCAGTGATCTTGATTTCCTGGTCGCGTTTGAACGGACAGACCAACGGCCGGCTGAAGAGCGCTATTTCGGGCTTCAGGAGGCGTTGTCGCGCCTGTTCGATCGACCGGTGGATCTGGTGGACATCGCAACGGCGCGAAATCCATTCTTCATTGCCAATGCCCTTAAGCATCGGGTCCGGCTATATGCAGCCTGAAGTTCGCAAACTTCTTTACGACATGCTCCATGCCGCGATGGGCATTGAGATGTTTGTGGACGGGCGCAGCCGGGATGATTTGGATGCCGATCTGATGTTGCGCCTGGCGATCGAACGCCAGTTCGAAATCATCGGTGAAGCGATGGGGCGGCTACGGCGCATCGATGCAGCGACGGCGGAGCAGATCTCGGAGCATCAGCGAATCATTGGGCTCCGCAACGTGCTGATCCACGGCTACGACGTTGTCAGCAATGACATCATCTGGGGCATCGTGCAGAACAAGCTGCCGACGCTGCGCCGCGAACTGGAGGAGTTGCTCAAGTCGCCTTAGCGAACCTCCCACCGATCCTTTGCGAACCACGCGCGGAGGACCTGCTCGGCCGGCTTGTTTTCGGGGGTGTAGCCGCGGTCTTCGGGGCCGCCGTCGCCGGGGGGCCATTCCCAGATCATCAGGCCGCCCAGGGCCGGGTTGCCCCACCAGCTTTCAAAAAAGCCCTCATACAGCCGCCGCTGGAGATCCAAATCGATCGGTTCGGTAAGGGGCGTGTAGTTCCAGGGCTCGTGAGCGGCATTGGCGATGCTGCACCAGCCGACCTCGAGGAACAGCAACGGCTTGCCGACACGCTTCTGAAAGGCCAGCAGATCCCGCTGGATCTCCCGCCAGCGGGCGCGGATCTGCTCGACCGTCACATGTCGATCCGGCCCGAGCTTGTAGTAGCTGTTCATCCCCACCAGGTCGAGCTGATCCCAGAAGGCGATCGAGGTGTAATGATCCCAGTTGGCTGAATAGGTCAGCCGGCCGTTGTACACCTCGCGCACCTTTGCAATCGTGCGTCGCCACTGGTCGACATGCGATTCGCTGCTGACCAGCTCCGAGCCGATCACCAGTACATCCACACCGTTGCCCTGCGCAATCCACGCGAAATGCGTGAGCATGTCGCGATAACTTTCGAACCAGTCGTCCCAACTGGTCGGTTTAAGCGTGCCCCGCCACTCGTTGCCGCGGGGTTTGTCCAGCAGGACGATGGGCATGACAATGACCCGCATCTGCCGCGTCTTGGCATGGCTGATGAGATCCGCCAACTGCTCGGGCGTTGGCGTCATCCGCATGTCGAGGTAGATGCGGCTGCTCGAGCCGTTTTCCTGTCGGGCGTCGACGACCAGCAGGACGGTGTCGGCGCCGAGTTGCGCGATCTCGTCGATGCTCTCCTTGTAGCGGTCGATCCAGTCGACCCGCTGGACCTGGATCGCCGCTCCTGCGAAGGGCAGGCCTTCGCGCGACGCCTGGCCGGCCTGCGGTGGGGCGGGCTCGGCTGGCTGTTGGGCCGGTGTCATCTTCGGCCAGAGCACGCTGCCAAGCACCATCGTAAACAGCACGGCTGCCGATATCGCGATTCCTCGGAGGGTCATGGGGATAAGGATACGGGGCGGCGTGGCGGGGGCAATGAGCTGGGGAGAGACGAAGAGACGGAGAGACGAAGAGACGAAGGGGGAAGTATTTGTCCCGTCCTGAAATAGGTTGTCAGCTGGCTTGGGGGGCGGCGGTGGCAGGCATCACGCCGGAATGGGGGCATGGTGGTCACCGGGGAAAGGGAAGGGGGCAGCAGAATATGACGAACCGTACCGATTATGCCGATCAGGCAAGAGGAACGTCGGGTGCGGCGGCGGGATATCGGGCTTTGCCGGGCGGCCGTCCCTGGGGCGATGAGCGGATAATTCTGCAGAAACCTGAACTTATGGACGCCTTGCGCGTCATACAATAAAGTATAATCCGCGATTGGGCAGACCCTGCGCCGGCGGTGCGCAGGTTGCAACACCCTTAGTGGGGACTTGCCACGAATTGTGAGAAAAACCATGCGCAACAATACCAGGAAACTGCTGTGGGCGGCTGTCGTCACGATTCCGCTGGGCTTGGCGCCAGCGGCTTGGGGGCAGTATCGCATCGGCAACGACGGCCGGGCCCTCGACGCCAGCAACCAGGTCGGCAGCGGCGGGTACAACCAGCCGGTCCGCCGGTCGGGTGTGCAGGTCACGCCTGACGACATCGTCTACGGCAACGTCACGGCTGGCCGTGAGTTCCGCGGCAGGATCAACACGTTCGACCCGCGCGAGTTCCGTGGCCGCACCGGTGGCGCTGGGGCTGACCAGTTTGTCCGCAATACGGCCGGCGTGCCCTTGCCTTCGGCGCCTCGCACGGATCTGAGCGTTCCTCAGCCGTTCCTGGGCGAATCGCGCGCGGTCCAGCCGCCGGCGGAGTTCAGCCGCGTCGGCTTCGCCGGCGGGTACATCCCGTCCGACACCGCCATGCGCATCGAGCAGGATTCCCGCATCGGCGCGCCGCTGCGGACACGCCGCGTCGACGGCGCCCTGACGCTGCCGGGCGGTCTTGATGCCCAGCAGCAGCCGACGGTCCTGAGCGGTTCGCCCCTTTACGGCATCCGCCAATC
Organism: uncultured Phycisphaerales bacterium; assembly: GCA_937904525.1. Lineage (GTDB taxonomy): Bacteria > Planctomycetota > Phycisphaerae > Tepidisphaerales > Tepidisphaeraceae > CALEKX01. The sequence continues at coordinate 32,312 of CALEKX010000073.1, read as the reverse complement.
GCCGCTGACGTCCGATGAGTTGACCGAACTCGGCTTGGCCCAGCCTGGCGCTCGCCCCTTCGGCCAGCAGCAGGTGGCTGAGTTGCGCGATGAGCTCCGCCGCGCCGCCGGTGAGGCCGGCCTCGAGCCCCAGCCGCGCGAAGCCACTCCGACGCCTCGCCTGGATCGTCCGTTCGACGCGCCGCAGAATCAGGCGCTCGATCAGCGGACCGGCGATCAGGCCCAGCCGTCGACCGCACTCCGCGCAGACCTGCAGACCAGCGCGCTTGCCCGCGAACGCCTGCCCAGCCCGGCTCAGCAGAGCACGCAGTATGCCGAGCTCCAGCGACGCATGCAGACGCTGCGCGAACGCACGGCCCAGGCCGATCAGCAGCGACAGGCGACGGCTCAGCGTGAACAGCCTGGCCGTGCGACGCCGCAGGATCGGGCGGCCGGCCTCGCCACGCGTCAGCCATCTCAGCAGACGACCGGCGGGCTTCCGCCTGTCCCGCCTGCCGAGCGTGCCCCGACTGATCAGCAGGCCACGGCCCAGCCGCCGGCAGCGCGCGAGCTGCCGCCTCCGCCTCCAGCGGACTATCAGCCGCTGCAGGTCAAGAGCCTGGCCGACGGCATCAAGGCTGAAGGCCTCGCCAGCATCATGACCCAGGCTGAGGAAAAGATGCGGGCCGGCCGCTTCCTCTCGGCTTTGGATGACTACGACAAAGCCCAGCAGGTGGCTCCGAACAACGCCATGGTCGAACTCGGCAAGGGCCATGCCCTGCTTGGCGGTTCTTACTTCGGCCGGGCTGAGCAGAGCATCCGCCGGGCGTTCATGAGCGAGCCGGCACTGCTGCTGGCGCAGTACGACCTGAAGCAGATGATCGGCGAACGCCGTCTGCAGGCCATTGTGGAAGATCTCAAGCTGATCGCCCGCAACGAGCCCAACTCGGCTGAGCCGTTGATCCTCCTGGCGTACATCGCCTACAACACGCGCAATGAGGGCGTCGCCGCCGGCTATCTCAACGAAGCTGCCAATCGTGCCCGCGGTGACCAGCTTATCCCGCTGATGAAGCGGTACTGGACATTCCCGGCTCAGGGGCAGCCCGATCAGCCGGAACTGAACAAGTAGGCTTTCCCACCCATTGGAACGAACGCGACGGATCTCAGGCCATTGAGATCCGTCGCTCTTTTTGGGCATGTGCAGACACTGGGCAGCGATCTCTGCCCGCTGCCGGGGGCATGTACCCGCTCGCTCGCACCGTCGCGCACTTCACGCCCATGGGCCATACAGTTACCCCTTCTGGCGGGCGGTACAGATTTGATCTGCGCAAAAAAACCGCGGACTGGGGGGGTCCGCGGCAAGAAGCCCGCGTGGGGGAGCGGGCTTTCGACCGGGAGGGGGGGCCCGGCCGAATGAGGTTTGAAATGTCGGGGGGTGAAGAAGGAGGGGGGGACCTTCTTCGGGGAGTACCCCCGACAAAAAAACTCCGGCGCCTTTTCAGCGCCGGAGCCTTCGTGGCTCATTATGGCGGGCCTTGGCGGTCATCGGCAAGGCCTCAACGACAGCAAGGATATTAGCACATTCTCGCCGGAATGCAAGCGATCGTTTGCATTTTAAACGCCGTCCTTGTCGAGCCCATACCCAGCCGCCTCAGCCGCCCTCTTGTGACGGCTAAGCAGATGTAAGACTTTCACATAAATACGATCAGCATATCAATTTGCGAATCATTCAAGTTCGTTGATCTGTCGTTGGCGCAGGCGCGCGTCCAACAGCCGCATTTTCAGGCGGATCAGGTCCCCTGTAATGTGCATGACACAATCTTGCGCTTTTGTGGTGTCGTTCGGTGATCTGTGCACCAGCACGCTGGAGAGTCGCAAGGCCTCCGGCGCGTATTTTTCGGGGGGAGGAGCCTACTTTGTTTCCTGCGGCTGCCAGGGCTGGACGACCGTTCCCGCAATGCCGTGATATTCCTGTGGGAACTGGTAGTCCTTTCGCAGCGGATGGCCGACCCAATCCTCCGGCAGGAGGATCCGCCGCAGGTCCGGATGACCCTCGAAGACGATGCCGAACAGGTCATACGCCTCGCGTTCATGCCAGTCAGCCGCCCGCCACAGGTCGCACACGCTTGGTACGCGGGGATTGGCCCGGTCGCAAAAGACCTTGACCGCGAACTGATGCCGATGCTCGAAGCTCCACAGGTCGTACACCACGCAAAGCTGCTCATCGGCTGCGTAATCGACGCCGCTCAGATTGGCCAGCCAATCGAACTGCAGCTCCGGATCATGGCGCAGAAACTCCGCTATCTCCCGCCAGCGGGCGGCGTTGACATGCACGCGCGGATGCTTGTCGGCGGGATGTTCCGCCAGCAGGGCATCGGGAAAACGCTCGCGCAGGCGGCTGACGATCTGCTCAGGGGTCCGAACTTGCACTGTGTACCTCGCAGCCTCATGTTATCCTGAAATCGCGCCGTCCGCACCGCCGCACGATCCAGCAGGACGCCGCGCGGGTGTGGAAAGGGCCTTCCAGCCGAACGGCGTGGTCCAAATCGGCCGTAATCCCGGTCCGGGCGCCGTTCCTTTTTCGCGATTTTCTGTACAATGAACCTCCGAGCCGGCGCAGGCGTGCCGGATATCGGGGTTCCGGCTTTCACCCCCGGCGACCCGCCAAGGAGTAGCCCATGATTGTGACCATCTCATCTCGACACATGGATGTAACTGAAGCCCTGAAAAGCTATGCCGAGCAGAAGGCCGCCAAACTGACGCGGTACTATGATCGGATCCAGGAGATCGAGGTGATCTTTGACAACCACAAGGACACCACCAGCGTCGAGATGATCGTCAATGGCGAGCACCGCAACATGTTCATCGCCAATCACAACGAGGGCGACGCCTACGCCTGTATCGATGCCTGTGTTGCCAAACTCGAACGCCAGTTGACGGATCACAAGAAGCGCATTCGCAACCGCAAGCATCCCACGCAACCCGCCAGCGGGCAGCAGACGCCGGGAAGCATGACTTGAGACAAAACCACCCCACGTCCAGTGGCTCACCCCAGCAGCGCGACGGTCGCGCTCGAGGTTGACGGGCCATCGGTCGGGGACGGCTGCCGTCCGCAGCCGTAAATACAAGATGTGATACGCTAAGATGAAGCTTCGAGAATTTATTGTGACGGACGCAGTCGTGCCGGACCTTCAGGCGACGGATCGCGACTCGGTCATCCAGGAACTGGTCGACAGCCTTGCCCGCGCGGGCGCCATCGAGGCCGACGCCGTGCCCGATATCGTCGCGGCCCTGATCCAGCGCGAGCAGATCGGAACCACCGGATTGGGCAAGGGCATCGCCGTTCCCCATGTGAAGCATCCCCGCGTGCAGAAAATGGTCGGCACCGTCGGTCGCAGCGTGCACGGGATCGATTTTGCCGCCATCGACCATCAGCCTGTCTACAGCATCGTGCTGCTGCTCAGCCCGGAAAACCAGCCGCAACAGCACCTGCAGGCGATGAATATCATCTTCAGCAACCTCCAGCAGGATACGTTCCGACGGTTTCTTCGGCAGAGCGAAACCCGCGAAGCCATCGTGGAACTGCTCGACGAAGCCGACCAGGGCCGCTAACGCAGGAGGGGCCCGCCACCATTACCCCGATGAAACGCTTTCTGCTATCGCGTCTCGGATTCAGGGATACGGGCCCAATGCTGATGTCCAAGGTCTCGCGACAAGTCGTCATCCGCAACCGGCTTGGCCTCCATGCCAGGCCGGCTATGCAGTTCGTGGATCTGGCCAACAAGTTCGAGGCCACCATCAAGGTCCACAAGGGCGGGGACGAACCCGTCGAAGCCGACGGAAAGAGCGTCATGCAGATGATTATTCTCGCCGCCACGGAGGGCACGCCCCTGCGGATCGATGCCGAGGGGCCCGACGCACAGCAAGCCGTTGATGAGCTCGCTCGGCTTGTCGAATCTGGCTTTGGCGAGGAAACATAGAAGGGGGCCGTTGCCGGGCGTACCGTTAACCGCCGAGGCCCGGCGACCGCGGAACATCCGGCAACGGCCAACCAACCAGTCACATGGAAATCAAGAAGGGCATAGGCGTCTCCCCGGGGGTGGCGATCAGCACGGCGGTCGTGCTGGACGCAGAGGATCTGCTTATCCCACGCCGCAACATCCCCCCCGATCAAACCAAGGCGGAGATCCAGCGGCTCAAGAACGCCATCTCCGCCAGCGTGATCGATCTGGACCGCCTCCGCCAGGCCACCACCGAACGACACGGCAAGGAGATCGGCGGTATCTTCGACTTCCACCTCGGCCTGCTCAAGGACAAGTCCCTGTTCAAGCAGATCTCCCACGAGATCACCACGCAGAACACCACAGCCGAGTATGCCGTCAGCGTCGTCATGCGACGCTACGCCAACAACTTCCTGGAGATGTCCGACCGCTACCTCTCCGAGCGCGTCAAGGACATCCACGACATCGAAAAACGCCTGCTGCATGTCCTCATCGGCCAGAAGGCCGAAGACCTGCTGCACCTGGACCGCGATGTCATCATCGTCGCACACGACCTGCTGCCCAGCCAGACCGCCGCGCTGGATCGCAACCATGTCAAGGGATTTGCCACCGATGTCGGCGGCCGCACCAGCCATACCGCCATCGTCGCCCGCGCCATGGGCATCCCCGCCGTCGTCGGCCTGGGCAACCTGACAGCCGAGGTCAGCGGCGGAGATACCGTCATCATCGACGGCAATCGCGGCGTGGTCATCATCAATCCTGACGAGGCGCAGCTTGCCGAACATCGCGAGTATGAGCGGAAGCTCATCCGCCTCGAGGAAGATCTCGCCGCGCTGCGCGAACTGCCCGCGCAGACTCTGGACGGCTATGCCGTCAGCCTGCAGGCCAACATCGAGTTCCCCGAGGAGATCCCCGACGCCATCGGCCGCGGCGCCCAGGGCATCGGTCTGTACCGCACCGAGTTCCTGTATCTGTCCAGCCCCAGCGAGCCGACCGAGGAAGACCACTACAACGCCTACGTCGAGGCGTTGCGCCTGCTGCAGGGCCGGCCCCTGGTCATCCGCACGCTGGACCTCGGCGCCGACAAGTACACGGCTGAGGGATTGATGAACCCCGAGCGCAATCCCTTCCTCGGCGATCGCTCGATCCGCCTGTGCCTGCACGACATCCCGATGTTCAAGCGTCAGCTCCGCGCCATCATGCGTGCCAGCACGCTGGGCGACGTGCGCATCATGTTCCCCATGATCAGCACGCTCATGGAGCTGCGGCAGGCGAAGATGATTCTCAACGATGTAATGGAGGAACTGGAAGACGAGGGTGTGCCGTTCCGCCGCGACATCCCGATCGGGATCATGATCGAGGTGCCCTCGGCGGCGCTGATGGCCAACCTCTTTGCCAAGGAGGTCAACTTCTTCTCGATCGGCACCAACGACCTGATCCAGTACACGCTCGCCGTCGACCGCACCAACGAGCGCGTAGCCGGGCTGTTCTGCCCGGCTCATCCGGCTGTTCTGGCCCTCATCCGCGACGTCATCCGCGCCGCGGCGCGCAACCAGATCAGCGTCAGCCTCTGCGGTGAAATGGCTGGCGAGCCCCTGTACACTTTGTTGCTGCTGGGGCTGGGCCTCAACATCTTCTCGATGAACGGCCCGGACATTCCGGAAGTAAAGAAGATTATCCGCTCCACCACCATGGAGCACGCCAAGCAGGTTGCTCGGCGCGTCATGAGTTTCGACAGTGAACGGCAGGTAATGCACTTCCTGCGCGAAGAGACGCGGAAGATCATTCCCGAGGCGTTCTAGAACAATGCAATAGCTTCCGACCGGTCGGTTGTCTGTGGTCCGCCGCCCGCTGCTGGCGCCGATGTTGGCGCCGCCGGACAAGGCGCACGATCCGCAACCGGCCTCGGACAACGGACAACTGACACGATGTCAAAAGAAATGCTGATTAACGTCTCGGAGGGCGAAGAATGCCGAATCGCCGTCCTGGAAGACGGAAGGCTTGAAGAGCTTTACACCGAACGGACCAGTTCGACCTCCCACGTCGGCAACATCTACAAGGGAAAGGTCACCAACGTCGAGCCGTCCATCCAGGCGGCATTTGTCGACTTCGGCATGGGCCGCAACGGCTTCCTCCACATCTCCGACCTTCAGCCGACCTACTTCGGCCGCAAGGGAGAGGAGATCACCGAGGCCGTCGGGCGCAAGATCGCCCGCCGCGACCGCCCGCCCATCCAACGATGCCTGCGCCGCGGCGATGAGATCGTCGTCCAGATCATCAAGGAGGGCATCGGCACCAAGGGCCCGACCCTCAGCACCTATCTGTCCATCCCAGGGCGAATCCTCGTGATGATGCCCGGCATGAGCAAGATGGGCATCAGCCGCAAGATCGAGGACGAAGCCGAGCGCAAGCGCCTCCGGCAGATCCTCGATTCGCTCAAGCCGCCCAAGGGCGTCGGATTCATCATCCGCACCGCCGGCGTCGGCAAGACCAAGACCGAAATCGAGCGCGACCTCAAGTACCTCACGCGCCTGTGGGAGACGATCGAAAAGAAGCGCAAGGAGTCGCCCGCGCCGGTCGAGCTCTACACCGAAGGCGACCTGGTGACGCGAACCGTGCGCGACGTCTACTCCAGCGACGTCGAACGCATCGTCGTCGACAACAAGGAAGTCGCCAAGCGCGTCAAGGAGTTCCTCAAGATCACCGCGCCGCGCACGAAGAACAAGGTCGAGCTCTACGAAGACCCGATCCCGCTGTTCCACAAGTATGACATCGAGCGCGAGATCGAACTGATGCACTCGCGCTACGTGCCGCTGCCCAGCGGCGGCTCGCTGGTGATCGACTCGACCGAGGCGATCGTCGCCATCGACGTCAACAGCGGCAAGTTCCGCGAGCACAACGATGCGGAAACCACCGCCTTCAAAACCGACATGGAAGCCGCCGACGAGATCTGCCGCCAGCTCAAGCTGCGCGACCTGGGCGGCGTGATCATCTGCGACTTCATCGACCTGCGCTACGAGCGGCATCGCCGCGAGCTCGAAAAACGCCTGCAGGACAACTTCAAGAAGGACCGCGCCAAGACCAAGGTCCTTCGCATGAGCCAGTTCGGCATCATCGAAATGACGCGCCAGCGCATGCGGCCCAGCCTCAAGCGCAGCGTCTACTTCGATTGCCCGCACTGCAAGGGCGCGGGCCTCGTCAAGACGCCCGAGAGCATGAGTCTCGACGTCATGCGCCGCCTGGCGATCGCCATCCACGACGAGCGCGTGCAGCGCGTCGAGATCGCCGTCTGTGCCGACGTCGCCTACTACCTGCAGAACCGCAAGCGCGGCGCCATCGCCAAGCTGGAGGAAAGCACCAACAAACGCGTCATCATCAAGGTCGAGCCGCAGCTCGCGCTCGATGAGGTGCGCTTCGACCTGTACGACCAGCGCGAAGGGCTGGTCTTCCTCGAGGCCCTGGGCATGACGCCCGCCAACGCCAAGGAGCATCCGGCTGTCCGGCAGGGCCGCCATCATCATCAGCAGCGTCGCGATCGCCATCGCCGATTGCCGCCGCCGGCCGAAGCTGAGTTGTCGGCTGAGGATCTGTTCGACGAGGCCGACCATCTCGAAGAGACGCGCGATGCCGAGGACGAGCGCGACGAGCAGAAACGCCACGACGCCGAGCAACTCGGCGAGGCGGCTGAGCCCAATGGCGAACTCGTCAACGGCAACGGACATGGCAACGGCAACGGCGGTGGCGAGGGCCAGCCGGGCGAAGGCGGCGGCAAGCGTCGTCGGCGTCGTCGTGGTGGGCGCGGCCGCCGTCGCGGCGGTGCGCGGCAGGGCGAGACGCCCGCTGATGCGGCTGCCGACGCACAGGCCCCAGCCGTCGAGACGGAAGATGAAGCATCGGCGCCGGCAGATGTCGAGGCGCACGATCCGCAGGATGAACAGCCGACGGATGATGCCGTTGCTGTCGCCGCTGAGGCGGATGCCGATGCCGGCGAGGAATCGCCTGAGACGCAGATCGAGCAGCCGGCAGGGGATGCGACCGATCCCGCCGCCGGCCAGCAGCCGCGCAAGCGCCGTCGCGGCCGTCGCGGGGGACGCGGACGCCGCAAGTCGTCCGACACCGCCGCCGCCGAGGCTGCACCCTCCGGCGAAACCGGCCAAAGCGCCGAGCAATCGTCCCCGCAAGACCAGTCTTCGGACCAGCCGCAGGCAAACGAGCAGCCGGTTGCCGCCGCACAGGCCAAGCCGTCTGCGGCGCCCAGCGAAGCGCCCAAGCCAGTGTCGCTGCCGCCAATCCCGGTGGTTCGGACCGGCTCGACCGATCGGCATCTGACCGATGAGCCGATCGCGCCGACAACCGTCTACCGGCCGCGGAGCGTCCGCGATCTGGATGAGATTCCCGATGACTACGACTGATTGATGCACGCCAATGCCGTCGCGATTTCGTGCGTCGGCTTCAACGTGCAAGGAAGGAATGACATGTACAAAGGTTTTGACGTCAGCGGAAAAGTGTGTGTGGTCACCGGGGGCACCAGCGGCATCGGCCGCGCCATCGCGCTGGGCTTCGCCCAGGCGGGGGCCAGGGTGCTGGCGGGATCGACGAATCCCGACAAGGTCGCAGCCATCAAGCAGGAACTGGGCGACGGCCACGCCGCCACGACCATCAATGTCGCCGACGAAGCCAGCGTGTCGGCTGCCATGAAGTATGCGGTCGATACCTTCGGCCGCATCGACGTGGTCGTCAACGCCGCGGGCGTGATCAAGAAGCAGCCGTCGCTGGAGATGCCGGTTGAAGAGTTTGAGCGCATCTGCCGCATCAATCTCACCGGCAGCTTCATCGTCGCCCAGCAGGCGGGGCGGATCATGAAGGACCAGCAGCCCAACGACAAGGGCGAGCGCGGCAACATCATCTTCATCGCTTCGCTCAACAGCTTCATCAGCCTCAGCGAGGTGCTCGCCTACGCCGCCAGCAAGAGCGGCGTGCTGGGCCTGACGCGCGGCTTGGCCAACGAGTGGGCCCAGTACGGCATCCGCGTCAACGGCATCGCGCCGGGCGTCTTCCCGACGGATCTGAACCGTCCGCTGATCGAAGGCACGCCGCGCGGCGAATGGCTGCGCAAGCACACGCCGCTGGGCCGCTTCGGCTATGCCGAGGAGCTCGTCGGCGCCGCGATTTACCTGGCCAGCCCCAGCGCCAGCTACACCACAGGCGAAACGATCATCGTCGACGGCGGCTTCCTGGCGCGGGGTGTATGACGGCTTTGACCCATGCCCATCGGCATTCCCCTATACCGGGCAGTAAGTCCGGCAGAGATGGCTGACATCATTGCCATCGGCCGCTTTCGCTGTCATCCGGCGGGGCGATCGAGGGAAGGGAAATGGTTTGCGGAGAGGCTTGGCGCGGCCGTGCTTTTTGGCCGGCGGCTGATCTATGCGATCGAAGGTCAGCCGTTCCACGTGGTTCAAGTTGTGGTCAGGCGGGAACTTACCGAACGGATGTTCCGCGTGGCGAACCTCGACGGCGCAGGACCCTGCTGCTATGCCGACACCGTAATGTTGGACACGATCGCAGCCGAACACGCTATAATCAGTGAGGTTACGGCAATCGCCATCGATGCGCTGTGACAGTGAACCAATCCTCCTGGGTGAGCTTCGGTGGCTATCGCCGCTGGATGGTCGAACCTGCGCGCCTCCGCCGCCGGGAACTGTCTACTCTCCGACGGCTCATCTTCCTGACGAGGATGTGAGTTCGCTGTTCGGCATTGCTTTCCACATTCTGCCGTCGTTCTCATCGGGCAAGTCGCCCTCATCACGCGCCGAGGCACGCCTCCTGGCGCCGGACACGCTTGATGCCGAGCGATTGCGGAAGCTGGCCGACGCGCCCTACCTGGTCGTCACCGAAGGATCGCGCCCGGTCGCACACTTCCACATCTCCAGTGTCCTACAGACCGAAGCGCTCAATTCGTCCGAGCCGGACTCCGAGCGCCGTCTTCATGAACTGGAGCAGCGTCACGCGGCATTGGTACATGCGGCGGAGGCGGTGCAGGAGAAGATCGAGCGAGTGAAGCGCGCCGGCTAGGACGTCGCTCAGCGTCGCGAGGGCGTAGCGCTAGCGGCAATGTGTAGCGCGCCCAGTTCCTCGGGGCTCGCTTCGCCCAGGACGAAGCGGCGGACGATCGCATTGTCGGATTCGCGGATCTGCGCGGGCGTACCGTCGAAGGCGATTTTGCCTTCGTGGAGCATGACGATGCGGTCCGCCACCTTGAAGGCGCTGTGCATGTCATGCGTGACGACGATGCTCGTGACGCGCATCTCCCGCTTGAGCTTGAGGATCAGCTCGTTGATCACGTCCGACCGGATCGGGTCGAGGCCGGTCGTCGGCTCATCGTAGAGGATGACCTGAGGGTCAAGGGCGATGGCCCGGGCCAGGGCGACGCGCTTGCGCTGGCCGCCGGACAGGTCCGCGGGCATCTTCGGCCCGACATCCGGCAAGCCGATCATCCGCAGCTTTTCCTGCACGATCCGGCGCACTTCCTCCGGGCTCTTGCGCGTGTGCTCGATCAGCGGAAACGCGATGTTCTCGTGAACCGTCAGCGAGTCGAACAGTGCGCCCATCTGGAACAGGAATCCGAAACGCCGGCGGACTTCCATGAGCTGGCGCTCCGGCAGGCTGTCGATCCGCTGGCCGTCGAACCAGACTTCGCCCTGGTCGGGTTTGAGCAGGCCGACGATGTGCTTGAGCAGCACGCTCTTGCCCGTGCCGCTGGCGCCGATGATCACCAGCGTCTGGCCGGCTTCGACCTGCAGATCGACCCCGTCGAGGACGACCAGCCGTCCGAATCGCTTGTGAAGATTGCGCAGTTCGATCAACGCCATAGCCGCGGCTGCTCAGCCAAAGATGCCCTGGACTCCATAAATCGCGATGTACCAGTCCTTGAGCAGTTGGGCGAAGAAGAAATTGAGGATGATGATGGAGATAAAGCTGGCGACGAACGCCTCGGTACACGCCCGGCCCACGCCGGCAGCGCCCGCGCCGCTGTTGAAGCCCTTGTAACAACTGATCAGCCCGATCGCGCCGCCGAAAAAGACGCTCTTGATCAGGCCTTCCATCACCTGCCAGGTATCCACACCCTGCTGGGCATAGAACCAGAACGGCTCATTGGGCACGCCCAGCGCCTTGACGGCGATGAACCATCCGCCCAGCACGCCCAGCAGATCGCTGTAGATCGTCAGGATCGGCGTGAGGATCACGCATGCCAGGAATCGTGGCACCACCAGGTAACGGATGGGATCGGCGCCCATGACGCGCATGGCGTCAAGCTGCTCGGTGACGTTCATCGTCCCCAGCTCAGCCGTCAGAGCGCCGCCGACGCGGCCAGCCAGCATCACGGCTGCCAGCACCGGCCCGATCTGCTTCACCACCGACAGCACGATGATGCTGCCGAGGCGCTGCTCCTGGCCGATCGTCTTGAACTGTGTGTGTGTCTCCACCGCCATCACCATGCCAATGAAGGCACCAGTCACGGCGATCACCGGCACCGACCGCACGCCGATTTCATACATTTGCGGCAGCAGCAACCGCATGTTCCGCCACGCCATGGCTCCGCGGAACAGCCATCCCAGCACGCGCCCGGTGAAACACCAGAACGCCCCAAACGCCGCCAGCGCGTCGTTGGTGTTGCGGCCGATTCTTTCAATTACTGCGGTTGGCATCGGATAGCCCTCGCATCATACGGATGGCGGGCATCGCTGACCAGCGACCAAGCCGGCGGCGATAGCCGTCGTCCCGCGCCGATCAGTCTTCCGGCTCCTCGTCATCGGCTGGCGGCGGGGTGCCGCCGGTTGCCACGTCGCAGACGACGATCGTCCGCGCGGCGATATCGCCGATCCGCTGGCGCAGCGGCGTGTACAGGATCAGCAGCAGCGGCAGCGGGAAAAATGCGACCAAATCGATGATCCGCAGCAGATTGCGCGCAACCGCCGCAGCCGGGGTCGGCGGATGGCCATCCATAGCCGCCAACCGCAACCCAAGGCACCATTTGCCCAGCGATCGGCCGAAAAACACCTCGCCAATGAGCGTGTGGGCGATGTAAATCGTCGCCGCCACCATCAGCAGCAGTTGCACACGCTGCTGCGCGAGCGTCTCAGCCGGATCCTGCACGCCCTGCGTCCAGGATGCGATCCACACCATCGCGGCCATCAGAGGCGCCAGGTCGATCACGCCGGCTGCGAAGCGCCGCGACATTGGCGCGAGGCGCACCGGCATGACATTTTCCGGCCGGACGGGTTCAAACCGGCGCTGGCGGAGCGTCGTGATCAGCACGAACAGCATGGCCGCCAGGACAACCAGATGGATCAGCTCGCTGATGCGCGGATCGGCTTCGGCGTAGGGCGGCTGGACGGTGTCCAGCGTGCCCACCGACGTGCCGTCGAGGTTGTACGCCTGAACGGCCAGCCGGCCGTCGTGGACGAACGCCAGATAGAGCTGCGTGCCCAGCGATGTGATCGTGCGCGGCGTCGCCGCGGGCAGATCCGCAGGCGTTTGCAGGGGAACCGGCGGCTGAAAGCGGTCGGTAATCCGATGCAGGCTTCCCGGTCCGTTGCCGTCAGCCAGCCAGAGGATCGGGTCCTCGATCGTCAGGAGCTTGAAGGCACTGCCTTCGCCGACTGCCATCGTGCCGATTGTCTGCCACTGCTGATCGATCAGCCGCAGCACGTGAAGCCGGCCATCCTGCATGACCGCGACAATCGGCTGGCCGTCATGCACCGCCAGGCTGACGTCGGCGGGGTGTGCCGGATCGAGTTCGTATGGCAGATCGATCTGGTACTCCCAGCCGCTTGGCTGGAGGCGATACAGGCCGACATTGTGCGTCGGCTGGGTGGTCTGTGTTGTGGCGGCGGTGGTGGTGGGGGTGTGCTCCGCGTGCCGCCGGCCGATGGCGAAGAGCCGATCGCCATATCCGGCGATGGCGAGGATCCGGCTTCGCTGCGGCAGCGATGGTCCCAGCCGCTCGCCGCCGCTCCACAGCAGGCGCCACTCCCCGCTTTCCAGAAGGATCACGACTTCGCCGCCGACGTGCGTCATTGCGACGACCGGCTGACTCATCTGCGCAAACGGCCGCCAGGCCGGCTGCTCGGGCGTGCGGTACTGGATCCAGGAAGTCTCATCCTCTTCGGCAAAGGCGACATAGAGGCGCTGGGCTGTGCCGTGCGCAGCCGGCGTCGCACCGGGTGCGGGCGCAGCGGTCAGGAGGCCCGCAAGGAGCATCAGCAGGGCCGGCAGAAGGGCGGCGAAAGGCCTGCGGGCGTCAGAAGTCTTAGTCGCGACAGTGTTCATCAACCTGAATAATCCGATCGGGTGGGACACCGGGTCGTGTGGGGAACTGGAAGCTGACATCCTTCGGGAAACCGCGCCGCGAGAGCACCGGCTCGCGCAGGCGGAACTGCATCTTCGAGCCGCTGTCGGGGAAGAAAAGCTGATATCGCGTGGCGATCATCGGTTGCTGGTCTTCGGGCAGATCCTCAACCGGAATGCGCTGATGTTCGCTGAGATACGCGCGGAGCAGGATCCGCCCGTTGTCATCGAACAGCAGCACCAGCTTGGGCAGCTTGGTCTGGCGGTCATACCAGACTTCGCGCACGGCGATCAGCCGATCGCGTCCCTCGATGACCCAGACGAACATGTATGCGTCGGCGTCGTTGTTGAACCGCATGATCGGCGCCGGCTGGGCCATGAAGTCGGTGCCGATGTCGCTGACGCCAAGAACTTCGAGGATCAGCTCCGGGCGAATGGGGATCTCACCGGCGCATGGCTTGCCGATGTTCCTGTAATAGCCCCACCACATCGTCTGGAGCTGCTCGGGAATGATCAGCCAGTAGCGTTCCTCGGTGCTGCCGATCTCGAAGACCGTGCCAACCACGGGCTTCTCACCAATGAGCCGCATTTCAAACGGCTTGCGGTACAGCAGCAGGCCGTCGCCATTGACGAAGTGACGCCGGCCGTTTTCATCGACAATGTCGGCTTCAAAATCGTGTCGGCTCCAGAGACTGGGGATGTTGCGGTTATTCTGGTTGATCTGGTTGACCACCTCAGCCATCGTCTCGGTCGGGCCGAAGTAGCCGGCGGGCTGAACCTGCTTGGGCGGCAGGCAGCCGAGGGAGGCCAGCGACAGGGCGAGGGCGAGCACCGCGGCTGCGCATCGGAACATAATCGGTCCGCCGAAGCGGACCCTACGGGCCGATTGCCCGCGATCTGTAAGGTCTGCCTTGGCGGACCGAGTTTTCGTCCATCGGCGCTGTTGCGGCTCCATCACAGCTCCTCGTTGAGGATTTCACTGAGCTGCTGCGAGACTTCGCCGACCTGCTCTTCGGTCAGCCTCGGATTGAGCAGGTCCATGGTCTGTTCCTGGCCGCGGAGGCGCACGATCCAGATTTCGTTGTCGCCTTCCATGCGCGTGCTCTCGTAGATGAGCATGCGCTTGCGCATGAGGATCAGGCCGAGCACAAAGCGGAAATTGAGCTTGGCTGGCTCGGTGGTGTCCTGGAGTCGCTCGAAGAGGTTGCGGAGGACCTCGTCATCGACGAACAGCTTCTTCTTCGGCTGCTCGGGATGGGGCATGGTGGTCTGCCAGTAGCCGATCAGGTCGGTCTTGTCGAAGTCCTGCCAGGCCTCCATGGACACGTCGAGGCGCTCGAAGCCTTCAGGCGTCTCGCGCAGCGCAGCCATGAACTTTTCATCCGGTTCGATCTGGCGACCGGTGACGACGCACCGGCCCTGCGGGCGGGCGACGTAGTATTTGTCAGCCGGCTTGGAGGGCGTGGGGGCGCTCAAGGCGACAACTCCTGTTGAGGCAATGCACGATCAACCGCGGAGATCCTTCTCCAGCGGCAACCGTCCACTATAACCGCAGGGGCTACTCGACGACAAAGAAGCGGGCGCTGGTTCCCCCGGGGCCGATGGGGAAACGGACGGACCGGCAGCACTTGGGGCAGCGGCCGACGTAGGCTGAGCCCTCGGGATTGCGGTAGACCCGCTGGTAGACGCCGCAACAGTTGAACAGGATGGACAGGTAGGGCCGACCGGCGCTTCTCGGCCGATCGTCGGCGGCCGGGACCGGCTGGGAGCGGATCTCGAGCTTGTAATCACGCGGATCGGAGAGCATGGCGTTGCCTGTCAGCCTCTTGTGGCATTATCGGCAGGCTGCGGGGGGCAGGTGCAGCCGGGCGGCTGTTTGGCCGATGCAAGGAGCGTGAAACGCAAGACCCGACGTGCCAAGAAGGCCTTTTCCGAGTGGTCCTGGACGATCCTGATCGTCTGGGTGGTGCAGGTGGCGCTGCTGATCTACTTTCTGCTGACGCAGACCTGGAGCACGTACTGGTTCTGCCGCGACCTGTACAAACCGGGACTGGCCCTCTTCTCGCTGATCGGACGCGGCTTCCTGCCAGGGGAGTGCTTCAATCTGCTGAGCCGAACGGGCGTGCTGATCAGCTTCACAGCCGCGGCACTGATCTACGCGACGGTCGGTGTGGCCGGCTTCCATACAGCGCGATACTTCGCCCGGAAGTAGCACGGGCGCAGGTCCTTCCAGAGAGATCATCCTCAGCGCCGTGAAGGATTTCGACCGTTCCTGACGCTCCAGATCCTTCGCTTCGCTCAGGATGACGACGTCGGGCCCTGCAACGCGCGCATCCAGTGGCACGGGCGTCCCGCACGTGCAGTGAAAAGCACATGCGCATCGCCATGGCCGGTTACTCCGGCATTTCGACGATCGTTCGCTCGATGCCGACGCGCAGGTGTTCGGGTAGCGGCTCGACGTGGGCGTAGTGCTGCGCCAGCCGATCCTCGACCAGGCCGCGGGCGATCAGTTCCCGCTCGGGAACCATGCCCAGATCGCCATACCGCTCCAGCTCATCAGCCAATGCCCTGCGCATGCGGGCGAGCGTGTCGGCATGTGCCGGATCGCCAGCCAGGTTGTGGACCATGTTGGGGTCGGAATGCGCCTCGTAGAGCTCCTCGGGCGGTTTGGTGGGGCTCATCCACAGCTTCTGGGCATCGGTGAGCTCGCCGCGATAGTTCATCTCGCGGAGCACCTGCGTCGTTTCCATGTGCTCCTGGTAGTGGTTCCGCTGGCAGTAGGGGATCTGCGGGAAATCGTTGCGGATGTAGTGCCACCGCTTGTCGCGCGCCGCGCGGCAGCGGTCATAGGCTTCGTCCATGCGATCGCGTCCGGCGAAGACATACTGCCGCGGCGGGGCTTTTTCCGGGCCGAGGAAGACCTGGCCCTGGAGGCTTTGCGGGACCTCAATGCCAGCCAGCGAGAGGATGGTCGGCGCGATGTCGACCCAGCTCACCAGCTCGTCGCTGACCGTGCCCGGCTTGATTCCTTCGGGCCAGCGGATCACCAGCGACAGGTGGATGCCCGCGCCATAGAGCCACCGCTTTTCGCGCGCCAGCCCGCGCCCATGGTCCGTCAGATAGATGACGATCGTGTTGTCGCGATGCGGCGAGCGGTCCAGGGCATCGAGGATCTGGCCAGCCTGGATGTCCTCGATTGCGAGGGCTTCGTAAAAGCGCGCGATGTTGGCTCGCACCTCAGGCACATCCGGGAGATACGACGGCACCTGCACGCGGGCGGGATCGATCTGCTGATCCGGCCCCAGCAGGTGACGCAGCGCCAGCCGATCCTTGACCACGCCGTGGCCCTTCCACGGCTCGGGCCACATCGTGCTCTCGTGCGTCACATCGAAGTTGTGATAGAGGAAGAACGGCTTGTCCGGCAGGCGGCTTTCACGCAGATCGTCCAGCCACGGACGACACTCATCCGAGAATGACTCCGGCGGGACGAAGTTGAAGTCGGTCTTGTTCTCCCAGTTCACATAGTAGCCGGCTTCGCGGAGATACTCCGTGAACAGCTTCGGTGGCGACAGCAGGCGCGAGCGATGGTGATGTGTACCGATCGACCATGCGTATTGCCCGGTCACCAGCGTACAGCGGCTGGGCGCGCACACCGGAGCCGTGGAGAAGGCGTTGTCATACCGGCAGCCTTCAGCCGCCAGGCGGTCGAGATTTGGGGTTATCGCGTCGGGATCACCGTAACAGCCAAGACGCCGGCCGGCGTCTTCGCCGATCAGCAGGATGAAATTCGGGCGCTTGCTCATGTCGATGTTCGGACCCGGGCGGGAGACGCCGCGCCTCAGGTCTTCAGGAAGTTGGCCAGCAGCCGCTCGCCCTGCTCGGTCAGGAAGCTCTCCGGGTGATACTGCACGCCCTCCAGCGGCCAGGTCTTGTGACGGATGCCCATGATTTCGTCATGCTCCGTCCAGGCGGTGATCTCAAAATCCGCCGGCACGGTGTCACGATAGATGATCAGCGAGTGGTAGCGCGTTGCGGTGAACGGATTGGGCATCCCTTCGTAGATGCGCTTGCCGTCGTGGTGGATCTTGTCGGTCTTGCCGTGCATCAGGCGCTCGGCCCGGCCGACCACCGCGCCGGCTGTGAAGCCGATGCACTGGTGTCCCAGGCACACGCCCAGCAGGGGGATCCTGGGCCCGAAATGGCGGATGACGTCATTGCTGATCCCGCTTTCGCGCGGCGTGCACGGGCCGGGGCTGATGACGATGTGCGTCGGGCGCAGTTCCTCGATCTGCTCGATCGTGACCTTGTCGTTGCGGAAGACTTCCAGGCGCGTGTTGGGCGAGACTTCGCCGAACTTCTGGACGAGGTTGTAGGTGAACGAGTCGTAGTTGTCGATCAGGACGATCATGGGTACCTCAGGAGATTACGGCGGCTGCGGGCAAAAGGCAAAGCGGGCGGGGGCGGCTGATTCCGGTGGAGGGGCCGTCATCACTTGGCCAGCGTCGCGACTAGCCGCCAGACCAGGTGAGGCGACAGCGGACGTCCCAGCGTGGCGTTGAAGGTGTTGACCAGTTCGTTGAAGCGGTCGGTATAGGGCAGGCGGTCGCGCCGGCCGATGTCGTCGCCGAGCATCTCGCGCAGACGCTGGCGATCTTCGGGGCTGATGGCGGGCGGCCGGCTGCGGGCGGCGCCGAGTTTCGGAAGTTTGCCGGCCTTGCGAAGGTTGAGCAGATGCCGCCAGGTCTCGCGATGCGTCGGCTTGGGATCGGGGTGGTGCTGGATGTAGGCCTGATGCAGGGCCTCGAAATGGGGGGTATACGGCAGATCGTCCGCCGTCACGCCCACCTTCTCGTAGATGCGGATGAGCACATCGCGGCGGGCCTCGATGCGCGGCTCGATCCCGGCAAAAAGCGTCCCGCCGGCGGGGCGGGTATCTTCCCGGCCGCTGGCTGAGTCCAGCGTGCGGTCGAGGATCAGCAGCGTGTTGCCGAACGGATCGCGCAGCGTCGCCCGATACCCGCGGCTGATGCGCGTCGGCGCGTTGACGAACGTCAACCCCAGCTCCTGCCGGCGGTTGTACAGATCGCGCACGTCATCGACCAGGTAATAGACGGCTTCGGCTGGCAGATCCTCGTCGCAGTGCAGCACGAGCTGGGCGTCGCCGTCGGCAAACCCCAGCGTCGCCAGCGACTTGTCCTGGTGGATGACCTTCATCCCCAGCACATCGCGGTAATACCGCACCGCCGGCTCGATTCCGGGAACGCGAAGGAGGATGCGGTCAATGCGGCGCAACATCGTCACATGCCCGCGTGCGGACCCACGCCACACCGCGGCTGGCGCCCATTGTACTGCAACATCGCGGCGATCAATTCAAGCCGAAGTCGTTGTTGCCGTGCGAATCACCGCTGGTGGCGATCACGGTATAGAAGCCCGTCACCGGCTGGGTGATCGTCTCGGCGCCCGGCGGGATGACGTAGATGTCATACGTACCGGGCGCAACGCCCGTGAACACATACAGGCCCGCCGCGTCGGTCCACTCGGACCGATCGGTCGGGTCGAGGACACCATCGCCGTCCTCATCGAGGAACACCACGATGTTCTCCAAGCCATCCTCGCCGACGTCCAGCAAGCCGTCGCCGTCCAGGTCCGCATACACCAAACCGGAGATGGTGATCTGCTTGACGACGCCGAAGTCGTTGCCCGTCGACGGCGTACCCGACGCCACCGCGATGGTGTGCACCGCGCCTACAGGCGTCATGACCTGATCGCCTGCCTGCACGACCAGGCGGACCTTGTAGTTGCCCGGCGGCAGGTTCAGGAAGCTGTAGTTGCCGTTGGCATCGGTGATGTCAGACGGTTCGACCACATCCTGGACACCGTCGTCGTTCACGTCGATGAAGACGGTCTCGCCGGCAATGCCGTCGTCGCCCGGATCCCGGTTGCCGTCGCCGTTCTCGTCCGACCAGACCGTGCCGAAGATGCCCGCGGGCACCGTCAGGCCGAAGTCGCGGCCGACCAGCACCTGGCCGGAGGTGGGGTTGATCGTGTAGCTGCCGGTCAGCGGTTCGGTGATTGTCTCACCGGCATTGGTGAGGATCGCGACCGTGTAGGTTCCCGGCCGCAGGCCGCTGAAGGTGTACTCGCCATTGGCGTCGGTGGTCTCCGACGGCTCGGTGAGATCGAACACGCCGTCGTTGTCCAGGTCGAGGAAGACGACGCGGCCGGCCAGCGGCGTGTCGCCGCCGTCGAGCGAGCCGTCCTCATTGACGTCGTTGTACACGACGCCGGAGACGCTCGCCGTTTCGTACAGGCCGAAGTTGAGGTTCTGGCGCGACTCATCCGACGACAGGAAGATCGTGTACGCGCCCGCACCCGGCTGGCTGACGGCATAGCCCGCCGGCGGCACCACGCGCACCCGATACGTCCCCGGCGACAGGCCGGCGAACATGAAGCTGCCGTCGACGTCGGTCGTCGTGGTCGGTTCGCCGGGATCGAGCACGCCGTTGGTGTTCACGTCGATGAAGACGGTCACATTGTTGCGCCCCGGCTCGCCACCGTCGCGCGTGCCGTCGGCGTCGAGGTCGGTGTAGACCGTGCCGCTCATCGACGCGAACAGCGAGAAGCCAAAATCATGGTTGCGCGCCACCGTGCCGGGGCGGACAAAGACGCGGTAGAAGCTAGCCGCAGGCTTGGTCTGCGCGGCGCCCGCCGGCGCCACAGCCCGGACGATGTATTCGCCCGGCTCCAGGCCGCCCAGGACATACTCGCCCAGCTCGTTGGTGAACGTGCTCGGCTCGCCCGCCTGCCAGACGCCGTCGTTGTTGACGTCAATGTACACGCGACGATTGGCCAGCCGCGGCTCGTCGATGTCGAACACGCGATCGCCGTCGCGATCGGAGAAGAGCGTGCCCGTGATATATCCCTGCAGCGCGACACCGAAGTTCACCATCGAGGTGACCTTGCCCGCCTGGACATCGACGATATTGCGTCGCGCCACCGGCGTGGTCTGGTACTGGCCATTGGGGATGACCGTGGCCAAGCCATAGCGGCCGCTGGGCAGGTTGCGGAACTCGTAGTAACCCTCAGCCGAGGTGGTGACGTTCGGCTCGTTGGCGTCGAAGACGCCGTTGTTGTTCAGATCGATGAAGACGATGCGCCCGCCGATGCCCCGTTCGGTAGCGTCGGGCGTGCCGTTGGCGTTGTGATCACCGTAGACAAACCCGCTGATGCCGCCGCGCGGCGCCAGGCCGAAGTTGATGTTCTCCCGCACCTGGCTGGGCTGGAGATTGAGGCTGTAGAAGTTCTTGCCGGTGGTGGGGCGGGAAATCTCGGCCTGCGGCGACGGCTGGACGGTAACGCGATAGCGGCCGGGCTTGAGGCCGCGGAACACGTAATCGCCCGAGGCATTGGTCAGCACCGCCGCCTCGCCCGGATCGTGCACCCCGTTGCCGTTATAGTCGAGGAAGACCAGCCGGTTGGCGACGCCCGATTCCGTGCGCGACTGGAACGTGTCGCCATTGGCGTCGCTGAAGACGCGACCCCGGATCTCGCCGACGTTCGTCAGGCCGAAGTTGAGATTCTGAGCCTGGAAATTGGACGGGAAGACGAACCCGTACTGATCGCGCGTGCTGGCGTGCAGGTCGGGCGGCACGATGATCCGCACGCGCGTGAAGCCGGGCCGGATGTATTCGATACGGAACTCGCCGTCGGCGTTGGTCTGCTTCGACACCTCGCCCGGATCGAGCACGCCGTTGTCGTTGGCATCGATGAAGACGGTGATGCCGGCCAAGCCGGTATCGGGGCCGTCTTCCTTGCCGTTGCCCCAGGTATCGAAGAAGACCCGGCCGCTGGCGCTGGCGAAGCGCGCGTTGCCGAACTCCAGGTTCTCAACACTGGAGTCGTCCGTCGGCAGGACGACATGATAGAACCCAGCCGACGGCGTCAGCGGGAACTTCGTGAAGCCGGCGCGCGGCTCCTCGCGGATCAGGTACTTGCCGGCAGGCAGACCGTCGATCTTCCACTGGCCGAAGTTGTTGCTGACCGCTGAAGGTTCATCGGCATCAAACTGGCCGTTGTGGTTGAGGTCGGCGTAGATCCGAAAGCCCGACTGATAGGCTTCGGACAGATCTTGAACACCGTTGGCGTTGACATCATGAAAGACCGTGCCGCTCACGCTGGCCAGGAGCAGGCGTCGCTCAACAGGCTCACAAGCGAAAGCGATCGCGGGATTGGACCGGCGCAGCGAAGGGCGCCGAACGACAGACCGGCGAGGCAGGCTCTTCATCATGACCTCTTACCTAAGGCTGTTGTTGTACCCCAGTTGTGCAATCAAGCTCGTTTGCCTGGCGGAAAGGCACGAATTGCTCCGCTCGTCGGTCAGTCTAGCAGGAAGGCGTATTCCCGCCAAACTTAATCTCGGCTGGCGACGCAGCCAAACGCATCGCGAGCAAGCCTTTACGGCGGAGACTAGCGCCTCTGGAGGCTGGCGCGGTCCAGCGAGCCAAGGCGTCGCAGCTCGGGCACGCCCCAGGCGATCGCGCCGACAATCGCGATCGTCCCAAACCCGCCGACCACCACGGCCCCCACAGCCCCGATCCAGGCGGCCAGCAACCCCGACTCCAAGCCGCCCAGCTCGTTGCTGGCCCCCACAAAGATGTTGTTCACCGCCGCGACGCGGCCGCGCATGTCGTCGGGCGTCAGCAACTGCACCAGCGTGTGGCGGATCACGACGCTGATGCTGTCGAACATGCCGATCATCACCAGCATCAGAAAGCTCAGCCAGAACTGCGTCGACAGGCCGAAGATGATCGTCGCCGCGCCATACCCCGCCACCGCCAGCAGGATCGCCCGGCCCGCATGCTTCATCGGCGGCAGGTGGGCGAGCGTCAAGGTCATCGTCAGTGCTCCGATGGCTTCCGCAGCCCGAAGCCAACCGAAACCACGGCTGTCGATCTTCAGAATGTCGATCGCAAAAACCGGCAGCAGATAGGTTGCGCCCCCCAGCAGCACCGCGAACAGGTCCAGCGACATCACCGTGAGCACAATGCGGTTGCGGAATACGAACCGCATCCCTGCCAGCAGTGAGCGGTCGGGCTTTTCCGCCTGCTCCACCGGCCGCATGCGGATGAACAGCATCGAGATCGCAAATATCGTGACGCAGCATGCCTCAAAGGCGTATGCCAGCGCTGCGCTGCCCAGCCATCGCAGGCTCAGCCAGACCAGCGCCCCGCCCAGCGCCGGGCCGATCACCGTCGCGATCTGGTGCGCACTGGAGTTCCAGGCCACTGCGTTGGCAAACACCTCCGGCGGGACGAGACGCGGCATGAGCGATGACCGCGCCGGTCGGCCGAGCACCAAAGCCGTCGTCGCCAGGACGATGACGACGTACATGTACGGGATCGAGCCGTCCCGATAGCTAAGCCAGCTCAGCAATACGGAGCACGCGCCGGCACACAGGCTGCTGATTGCGATGATCCGCCGGCGGTCAAACGTGTCGGCCAGGTGCCCAGCCGGCAGGGCCAGCACCAGCAGGGGGATCGCCTGAACCCCCGCGATATACCCCAGCGCCGCTTTCGAGCCGGTGCGGTCGAAGATCTCCCAGCCGATAGCTGTCGCCTGGGCTGCATGCCCAATGGCTGCGATCAACCACCCGATGGCCAGGATCACATACGACCGATGCCGAAAGGCCGCATAGGCATCATGCTTCGGCGGCGCAGGCTTATACTCGACCACCCCCGCACTCGTGGCGGGGCGATCAACATCCTCCGGATCATGCGATGGATCCTGCTCGGTCATGGGGGACGGCTATCCTACAGTGAGAAACGGCGACGGCGAAGGCGCGAAGTTTGGATAGCGCAAAGAACACAAAGATCCCAAAGCTGTTGCATGTTGTAGGGCAGGCTATTGCCTGCCACTTGTATTGCGATGGCAGTGATGGCAGGCAGATAGCCTGCCCTACATTGGAAATCCAACCCAAATCTTTGCGATCTTTGTCATCTTTGAGATCTTTGCGCTCTCAAACCGGGCCTTCGCGTAACCTTCGCGACCTTCGCGCCTTCGCGGCCTCAACACCTCACTGCTCCCGCGAGAAATACTCCTCTTCCAACTGCTGAAGCTTCTGCGTCAGCGACTCATACTCAGCCTTCAACGACCTGGCCTGGGCTGGGTCTTTCATCGCGTCGGAGCCGAAGGCTTGCTGCACTTCCGCCAGGGCGATCTCGGTCTGGGTGATCTCTGTTTCCAACTGCTCGAGCGTCAGCCGGCCGAAGGGGCGGGCATACGGATTGTCCTTCCTCGGCCGCGGAGCGGGCTTGGCGGGCGCCGCCGCGGGGCGGGGCTTGGATTGAGCCCGCTGCTGGCGCTGGGCGGCTTCCTCAGCCTTTTTGCGCGTCCAGTCGTCGTACGAGCCGAGGAAATCCCGCACCGTCGGCGGCTCGAGCACGAGCAGCCGCCTGGCGATGCGGTTGAGGAAAAACCGGTCGTGGCTGACGAACAGGATCGTGCCGGCAAACTGCTGGAGCGTGCTTTCGAGGGCCTCGACCGACTGGATGTCCAGGTGGTTGGTCGGTTCGTCCAGCAGCAGGACGTTCGGCTGATCGAGCAGAAGCTGCGCGAGGCGCACGCGGGCGCGCTCGCCGCCGGAGAGCATGCGGATCGGCTTGTGGATGTCGTCGCCGCGGAGCAGGAGCATCGCGAGCACGTCGCGCGCCTTCTGCTCGGTGATCTGGCGATCGCCCATGGCTTCCTCGAGGACGGTCGCGTCGGGATCGAGATCGCCCAGCTGCTGGTCGTAGTAGCCGATGTTGAGGTTCGCCCCCCAGCGGATGTCGCCGCCGTCGCCGTCGCGCCGGCCCAGAAGCACCTCGATCAGCGTCGTCTTGCCCGAGCCGTTGGGACCGATCACACCAACGCGCTCGCCGCGGCGGATGTCGAACTTCACATCCTGCCACAGCGTCCGCTGCTCGTAGGACTTGCACAGCCCGCGCACCTGCAGGACCTGATCACCCGCCCGCTGGTCGGTATTGATCGACAGATGGATGCGCTTGGCGGTGTCGACGGCCTGGATGAGCTGATCGCTGGCCAGCAGGCGGTTGAGGCGTTTTTCGCGGCCCTTGGCTTCGCGGGCACGCTGGCCGGCGCCGAAGCGGCGGATGAACTCCTTCTGTTTTTCGATGTCGGCTTGCTGCTGCTCCCAGGCCCGTTGCTGCGACAGCTCCTGCACGCGCCGCTGCTCAGCGAAGGCGGAGTAGTTGCCAGGGTAGCTGTGGAGCCTGGCCCGCGTCAGCCAGACGATGCGCGTCGCCAGGCGATCCAGCAGGTAGCGGTCATGGCTGATCAGCACGACCGCGCCGCTGAAGGTCTGCAGGTAATTCTCCAGCCACTCGATGGCGGCCAGATCAAGATGGTTCGTCGGCTCGTCGAGCAGCAGCACATCCGGTTCGCTGATGAGCAGCCGCGCCAGCGCCAGCCGCGACCGCTGGCCGCCCGAAAGCGTCGAGACGTGCTGGCTCCAGGTCGCCCGCTCCAGGCCGACGCCCAGAAGCGTCGCCTCCAGCCGATGCCGCCAGGCATAGCCGCCCGCCAGGTCGAAATCGTGCTGCACCTGCTGGTAGCGCTTGAGCACACGATCCAGCGCATCGCCAGACCGCTCAGCCATCTGATGCTCCAGATCGCGCAGACGCTGCGAAAGGGCATGCAGCTCGGTGAAGGCCTCCTCGGCTTCGTCGAGGACGGTGCTGTCGTGGTCGAAGACGGGGTCCTGATGCAGATAGCCGACCTTCACGCTTCGCGCGATCGAGACCGTCCCGGCATCGGGCTGGAGATCGCCGACGATCATGCGGAACAGCGTGCTCTTGCCGGCGCCGTTGTCGCCGATCAGGCCCACGCGCTCGCCGCGGTCAACCTGGAACGACGCGCGGTCGAAGATCGTTCGCGCACCGAAGGTCTTTTCGATGTTGTCGAGGGAGACGAGAGCCATGGGCTAGGGGTGCGAGCGCAAAGATCGCAGAGAACGCAACGATCGCAAAGACTTCTTCAGGACAACTCAGGGAGGGAGATTATGCGCCGCTGGAGTTTGTGGTCCATAGCATCGCGCGAAAAGCAGTGTCTGGATGGCTTCGTGGCGCGGGCGTCTTGCCCGCGATTCTGAAAAGGAAAGACGCGGGCGAGGCGCGCCCGCGCCACATCCTCCATTTTCTCTTTGGGATCTCTGCGATCTTGGGATCTTTGCGCTACGGCAGTAGCCAATCACTCATGCCGCGTCCAGTAGTCGACGCGGTCGAGCGACTTGAGCGCGTAGCTCGTGCCGTCGGCGCCTTCGTAGCGGGTCATGACGTGCTGGCGGTCCTTAGCGAACCAGTAGGTGCCGCGGATCTTGCCATCGACGACCAGGTCGACCTTGTGCGTGTCGCCTTCGCTGCCGGCATAGCGGAGGGTGGCGCTCAGCGGCGTGTGGGCGACATGCTTGTTGGACTTCTGCGTCGGCAGGAGGGCGATCGGCTGATCCTTCGGATCGTCGAAGGGGAAGTTCCTGCCGAACAGCGGCAGGGCGTCTTCCGGGACGACCGGCAGGCCGTCCTGCGGGATCTGCGCACTGCGGCGGCCTTCCTCGGGGAAGTAGCTGAACGCGAAGTATTCCCACGACCCGTCAGCCGTGCGGAGGTACTGCTTGAAGCTCGTGCCGCAGAACTCCTGGCTGGTCGCGTCCAGACGCGTCAGCGTGAGGTTGTCGGTCTGCAAGTGTGTGGTCGTGATGAACTTATAGTCGTAGTTGGGCGTGGGCACGACCTCGATGTGGTTGTGCTTGAAGACCTCGACCGTGTTGGCGGATTTGTCGGCCTTGGTCAACGTGGCCAGGTCGTGCTGCTCCTTGTTGGTGAAGAGGATGGCTTCGTAAGAGCGGGCGTGGCCGTAGATGACCCGTTTGGCGTCGTAGACGGCTTTTTCGACCAGGCCGTCATACCAGATGGGGTCGCTGTTCCAGTTCTGCTGGGCCTGCGCTGGCCAGGCGAACACCGCCGCCGCGATCAGCCACGCTACGCCAAAGATCCGCTGCTTCATCACCGTCTCTCCTGTAATTGTCTGCATAAACAATAGGGAAAGTAGACATTCTATTCCACTGGGGTTCGCCGGGCCCGCGAAATGGCCAAAAATCCGCAAGTTTCGGCGAAATCGGGCGGGTCTTTGGGAGATGTGAACTTTCGGGCCGCTTCGGCGTCGAAGGCGGTATCTCTTACCCGTTGGAGGCGTGCCATGCGAGGTCGGCTGAACCTGATGTGGGTCGGGATCTGGGCATTGGGGACGATCGGGGTCTGTGCGCTGGTCTGGCCGCCGGTGCAGAGCCGGGCGCAGGAGGGCATCGAGCCCGAAGTGCCAGTCAGGCCGGTGTTTGCGCACGACGGCTTGCAGATGGAGATCGTCATCGCGCCCGACACACCGCTGAAGGTCAGCGACAAGCCGCGGCTGGTGCTGACAGCCAGCAATCCGACAGCCGACGACGTCACCACGCGCGTCCGTGTGCAGCTCACGTCGCAGCTACCGGCGTCGCAGTGGTCGCGTGTGATATCGCTCCCCGAGCCGTTCTACACCACGGACGTTCAGATTACCGTCAAGGCCGGCCGGAAGGCGGCGCTGACCATCGACAGCGATCAGCCGGCGCCGGCGGGGGTGATTGCGGCGCGGCTGTCGCCTGTCCCGGAGGCTGACACGACGCCCGCGACCGATGCGCCCAACACGCTCGCGCTCCTCTCCGCCGGCGTCGTATTCCCCCTCGGCTCGACGGTCGTCGATGCGACGGCTGTCACCGCGCAGGCCGGTGAGTGATCCACGCCCATGCGTTACGTCAACGCGATCCTTGGGGTGATGCTGGGTCTGGCGATCGTGTGGGGCGTGGGGCGATGGGTGGGATCGCCTCATGCCTCCCCCAGCCCGGCAGGGCCGATGATGGCGGAGTTCGGCCCGCCCCTGCGGACGATCGTCGTGCATCATGTCGCCGGCTCGGATGCGACGCTCAGCGTGATCCGGGCGTTCATCTCCCATCTCCCAGCCGAGGCCCGCGTCTGCGTCGTCTGCCCGGATGACGCGTCCTTCGCAGAGTTTCGTGAGGTTGTTGCGCTGCCTGATGAGCGCGTGATTCCCGCGATCGTGAACCAACCGATCACGCCCTGGTCGCGCGATCGATGGGTGGCGCTGCTGCCGCACGAGCGCGGTAGCCGGACGGTGCTCCTGCATCCGTTCGAAGAGGCAGCCGCTGATGCCTGGCCCGCGCGGCGCGGGGATCAACGCGTCGCCGGCGATCTGGCAAATGTGCCCCAGCTAAACTGCGTCTCGCAGATGGTCGAATTACGCTTCGATGGCGGCGATCTGATGGCGGATGATCGCCACGTCTTCGTGTCGCGCGCCGTGCTGGAGCGGAACATCGGCTCGGCTGTGCAGGATCGCGATGAACTGTTGGACCGCCTGCGCGACCTGTTCGGCCGCACGCCTGTTTTGCTGGATGACGGGCCGGATCATCATGTCGGGATGTACATGATGTCGATGGGGCAGGGCGTGGCGCTGGTCGGCGATCCAGCCATGGGCTTGGAACTGCTGGGGCGCGCGGCGGCGCCAATGGATCTTCCGGGCGGCGTGGATGCATCGGCTGAGATGCAGGCCCGCTTCGATGCGGTTGCCCAGCGGCTGAAGGCTCTGGGCTATCGGGTGCGGCGCGTGCCGACGCTTGTTGGCGCCGGCAGCAAGGCGTACGTGACGTACGTCAACGTGATGATGGATGTCGACGCCGCTGGTCAGCGCATCGTCTACATGCCGGTCTACCGCGGACTGGAGGATCTGAACCAAGCCGCTCGCGATACGTGGGCGGCTGAGGGGTTTGAGGTGCGTCCGATCGACTGCACGGATGTCTATCAGCATGGGGGAACGCTGCATTGCCTGGTCAATGTGACAGGAAGGGGCGCGAGATAGCGACGAAGCGACGAAGGGGGAGCAGGCCGCGTTGCCAGGCGCGTTCGAGCCCGATTTTCTATTGGGACGCACTCGATGCTGGAGCCGTTGCCCGGCGATGGCCGACCCCTATAATGGACCTTGAGGGTCAGTTGATCCAAGTACACGAAGGAGCCGGATTTCTATGGCACACATTATTGCAGAACCTTGCATCGGGACGAAGGACACAGCCTGCGTGGCGGTCTGCCCGGTCGACTGCATCCACCCCACGAAGGACGAACCCGATTTCGAGCAGGCTGAACTGCTGTTCATCGATCCCGACGTCTGCATTGACTGTGGATTGTGTGTGGATGAATGTCCGGTCCAGGCGATCTTCCCCGAGGAAGACCTCCCCGCTGAGTGGGCGTCGTTCATCGAACGCAACGCCGCTTACTACAAGGACAAGAAGTAAGACGCCCCGACCCTCATTGCCATCGATCGAACATACGAACCGGCCCGCGTGGCCGGTTCTCTTTTGCGCGCATCACGAATCCGCGGCGAAATCACTATGGGCTGAGTTTGAGCGCAGACATCGCTGAAGATCCCTCGCTACGATGCCGAACAGAATGACGTTGCAACCTGCGGAGGCAGTCATGAAGAGCGTGATTCTGGCGGTGATGCTTTCGGTGGCGCTGGCAAGCGTGGTCGTGCTGGCTGGGATGGATCAGCCGCGACCCGAGCGCAACACGCGCGACACCGACGCCGGAATGTGGCTGGTGCTGCGGAGGTAGCAGGCAGCAGGCAGCGGGCGGCAGGCGGCAGGCAGCGGATGCTGCATCTGAGATCTCAAATCTGTGATCGGATATCCAGAATCCCCAGCCATCTGTGTTCATCTGTGGTTCCAAAACCACAACCCGCAATCCAAAATCCCCTATACTTCCCCCCATGCCGCGCGCCATTGCCATTGAGACTTCGGGCCGGGTTGGGTCGATTGCCGCTGTCGACGGGGCGGACGTCGTCGCTGAGATGCAGTTTCCCCATGGCTTGCAGCATGCAGCCATGATCCTGCCGATCATCGACCGGCTCTGCCAGGAACGCGGCTGGTCGCCGCGCGATGTCGAACACCTGTACGTCTCCGCCGGGCCGGGATCGTTCACGGGCCTGCGGATCGCCGTCACACTGGCCAAGACGATGGCTCTGGCGACGGGCGTGCGCCTCGTGGCTGTGCCGACGGTGCAGGTGCTGGTGCACAACGCGCCAGCCGACGCGCGGCACGTCATCATCGTCCTCGACGCCAAGCGGGGGCAGATCTTCACCGCCCGCTTCGAGCGCTCGCCCGACGGCCGGTGGATCGAACGCCGCTCAGCCCATCTGGGCACGCTGGCAGAGATGCTGGCTGATGCCCCGCGTCCGGTGCATCTGCTGGGCGAGGGGATCCCGTATCACCGTCAGTTCATCCCGGCTGACGATCCGGGCATCATCGTGACAGCCGAGGACACCTGGCGCGCCCGCGCGTCGGTGGTGGCGCAGATCGGCTTGTCGATGGCGGCGGAGGGGCGGTTTGTCGATCCTGACACCTTCACGCCCATCTACATCCGCCTGCCCGAAGCCGAGGAGAAATGGCGGGCGCAGCACGCCGCCGGCGCCTGATCCGCCCGGCACACCCCTGTGGCGAAAGCTATACATTTTTCACCGTCTTCTTAAGATGCGGCGATCCGGCCAGCCATGTGCCGGCGTCTTGCAGACAGGAGTACGGATGCGACTGGACGAACTCGCGGAACGCATCGGAGCCGAGCTTGTCGGTGATCCGGCGATCGAAGTGACACGCGTCAACACGCTCGAGCTGGCCCAGCCGGGCGAAGTGAGCTTTCTTTCCAACCAGAAATACGCCCGCCAGATCGCCACGACGAAGGCGTCGGCTGTCATCGTCGGCCCGTCGGAGACCAGCGACCGCGTGACGCTGCTGCGAGCCAAGGATCCGTACTTTGCCTTCCGCCAGGCCGTGGTCGCGCTGCACGGGTATCGCAAACATCCGTTTTCCGGCGTCCATCCCGCCGCTCACGTCGATCCGACAGCCCAGATCGGCGAGGGAACGGTCGTCTATCCGGGCGTCTACATCGGCCCGGGTGTGAAGGTGGGGCGGGAGTGCATCCTGTATCCGAATGTCGTGATCTATGACGGCTGTGTGCTGGGCGATCGCGTGATCGTGCATGGCGGAGCGGTGATTGGCTCGGACGGCTACGGCTATGCCTTCCACGGCGGCGTGCACAACAAGATCCCGCAGATCGGCCATGTTGTTCTGGAGGATGATGTCGAGATCGGCGCCAACTCGGTGGTGGCGCGTGGCGCGATCGGGCCGACGGTCATCGGCCAGGGCACGAAGCTCGATGCCCAGGTGATGGTGGGGCATGGCGTGAAGATCGGTCCGCATTCGCTGCTGGTGGCGCAGGTGGGCGTCAGCGGATCGACGACGATCGGCCATCACGCCACAATCGCCGGCCAGGTCGGCATCGCGGGGCATCTGAAGATCGGCGATGCCGTCACGATCGCCGCCAAGAGCGGTGTCATGTCGGACGTCGAGGACAAGCAGGTTCTCATGGGCGCCCCCGCCATGCCAGCCAGCCACGCGCGGCGCGTGTATCTGGCCTTCACCCAGCTCCCCGAGCTGCTCAATCGCGTCAAGGAGCTGGAGAAGAAATTGGCTGAGCTCTCCCCCGACGACAAGGAATAACACGCAACCGTGTGGCACGGGCGTCCCGCACCTGCAATCCACGAATCGACACGAATGGACACGAATGAGCTGACGCGACTGGTCAGTATTCGTGTCCATTCGTGCTTATTCGTGGATCGTCTCTATTTGCTTGACATCCCCTCTGCAGCATCGAACAATCCATCCGGATCAACGGATGGAAAGACTCTCCGACAAACCCCGCTCGCCGGATGCGCTGATGGCGTGGATGGAATCGCTGGCCGATCCCACTCGCCTGCGGCTGTTGCGGCTGCTTGAAAAGCACGAGATGGGGGTGGTCGACCTGTGCACGGTGCTGCAGTTGCCGCAGTCGACCGTCTCGCGGCATCTGAAGGTCCTGGCGGATCAGGGGTGGGTGCGATCCGAACGGCGGGGGACGACCAATCTGTATCACGTGATCCTCGATGAGCTGGACCAGTCGGCGCGGAAGCTGTGGCTGGTCGCGCGCGAGCAGACCGACGGCTGGGCGACAGCCGACCAGGATCGCCTGCGGTTGGATCGGCTGCTGCGCGAAAAAGAGCAGGACGCCGATTCGTTCTTCGCCGGAGCGGCGGGCGAGTGGGACCGCCTGCGGGCGGAACTGTATGGCACGCAGTTCAGCGTGGAGGCGATGCTGGCGCTGTTGCCGGGCGATCAGGTGGTGGCGGATCTCGGCTGCGGGACAGGCACGATGATCGCGCAGCTTGCGCCGCACGTGAAGCGTGCGATCGGCATCGACAACAATGCGGCGATGCTCAAGGCCGCCCGTCGCCGCACGGCTGAGTTCGGCAATGTGACCCTGAAGCGCGGTGATCTGGCGGATCTGCCGATCGATTCGGGTTCCTGCGATGCAGCGCTGTGTGTGCTGGCATTGACGTATGTCGTCGACCCGGCTGCGTGCATTCGCGAGATGGCCCGCATCCTGCGGCCGGGGGGCAGGGGGATCATCGTTGACCTGCTGCCGCACGACCGCGAAGATTTCCGGCGGCAGACCGGCCAGAAGACGCGCGGACTCATTCCCGACCGGCTGAAGGAGTGGCTGGCCTCAGCCGGGATGGACGCCATCGCGATTCGCCCGCTGTCGCCGGCGCCCAGCGCCAAAGGGCCGGCTTTGTTCCTTGCAACCGCCAGCCGACGATCATGACACACGATCCCTCCCAATCTTCCCCCGCATCGCGTCCTGTTGCCGAGTACGCGACACCACCCTTGGCGCAGAACGAAGAACAGGTTCCCGGTGAATCGCCGCTGAGCTGGATGATGCAGTTGATCTGCATCGGCGTGGTCGTCTGCCTGTTCGTGCTGGTGTGGATGGCACACCTGGCCTTCAACAGGTGACA
>CALEKX010000072.1 GCA_937904525.1 uncultured Phycisphaerales bacterium | reverse complement strand
AGCCAACTCAACCAACAGCAGGTATAGGTGACAACTTCTGATCAGGACTTGACAACGAAGTGCCGTTTAGCGGCGGTGCTTGCACCGCGCGCTGCGGGGCAGCAACTAACAACTAACAAGTGACAAGTGACAAATGACAAATGACAAATGACAAATGACAAATGACAAACCAAGCAAAAAGGCCGGCCCCTCCGGACCAGCCTCTTTGCGCGGTTGCCTGTTCGCGGCTTCCCCCGAGCCGCTTGGGTGCAAGGTTTATTAATAGACCACGGCCATGGCGTCCTCGATCGCCTCGATGACCTGGCGAACGTGGAAGGGCTTGCGGAGGAATCCGTCAAACCCCTGCGCCAGCAGGCCCTTGGCTTCCTCGGGCGTGATCTTGCCGCTCATGGCGATGACCTTCGTCAGTTGCAGGTCGGGGTTCTCCTTAACCTGCTTGACGACGTCGCGGGCATCGACGTCTTTCAGATGCACGTCCAGGAGGATCACGTGCGGACGGAATCGCTCAGCCGTGATGCCGGCGGCGAAACCGCCCTTGGCAACTTCGACTTCGTACTTGGCTTCGTCCTCGAGGATTTTCTCGAGAACTTCGACGATATCCTGCTCGTCATCGACGATCATGATGCGGGTGCATCCGGTGAGCAGGTTGTTCAGCGGCATGCCGTGCATCTTCATGAACCGGATGAGCTGGTTCAGGGGGATGCGGCGGTCCTTGCTGCCGGGGATGCGATATCCGTGCAGGGCGCCGGAATCAAACCACTTGCTCACGGTCCGCGGCGCGACGTTGCAGATCTTGGCAACTTCACCAGTGGTGAGAACGTCTTTCAGTTTTGAGGCACTCATGGGCATTACTCTCCCTCCCGCGGCACTCGGCGAGCAGGCCGCGATTCGGCCGGGGTTCCAAACCCGGACCGGGGTGCCGTGCGACGCGGAGCACCGACGGCAATGTATATATCGACGTGTGGAAGCCGCGCTTTAGTGGGGGTGTGCAGAATTTGCCGTCCTGACCGGACGGCTGGGATAGGCTGAATTGTCGGACCTGGTAGCCCGGGTCTGATAACGATGCCGATCGCTGGCTGGAACCGCCCCCCGTATCCAGCGTCGTTTACGCAGCCTCGAGCAGCACGCCAGTCCGACCACCCCAGCGCAGCTTCCGATACGACTCGACCGTCACTGCCTCACGCGACAGCATTGGCTGAAGCACATCAGCCTGCAGGTCAGAATATTCGACAAGCAGACGAAGCTGAGGTTGGGCGCTGGCGTCAATATTCAACTGCGGCAGGGCCATGGCGACGAGGTTGCGGTTCTCGATCAGCCACTGCCAGGCACGGCCGATCAGGCCCAGCTCCGACAGGCCGCGATGCGCCACTGCAAACAGGATCAGCCGCCGCTGGCGGTCCACCGCCAGGCGCGATTCGGGATAGGCCGGCGGCCGAATGGAGCACTCCACCAGACCGCGCACGCGATGCGACAGCACCGCGCTCAGGACGCCATGGGGCGTGTCAGCCCCGGGGGGAAGATCGAGGACTTCCGGCGCGTCGTCGGACGCCTCGGCCAGGAGGCCGTCGCCGCCGACAAGCTGCATCGTCGGCTGGGCGGATGGGGCTTCGGCAGGCGTATCGACGAACGCCTCCTGGCGGGGCTCAGCCACTGACGCCGGCCCTGGGCCGTGCCCTTCGCGCAGGAGGTGTTCGACAGTTTCGTTCTCAGCCGGGGCGGCGGCGCGGCTGAGGAAGCCCATCGCCACCTGCCAGTGGACACCGCCGGCGGGGCTGGTGTCCTGGCCGTCGAGGATCGTGTGTTCCGCGACGTCGTCGGCTGGGACGACGCGCACGAAGTCGCTGGGCGAGCAGCCCAAGAACTGTCGGCAGACGCCCGTGAGCTTGTTGAAGACGCGCTCCGCATCGTTGTCGTCGGGTGCGTCGAAGACCGCCATCTCCACCTGCCCGTGCGGCAGATCGGCCAGTCCCTTGAACGCCCGATACGCCGCCACGACGCTGTCATGGTCGCAGCCGCACAGCAGTGTCCAATGCCGCACCTGCTTCAGAATGCCCCGGGCCTGCGGAGGGCGGAGCGTCACCAGGTGGACGATCCACTGGTCGACATCGACGTTCAGCTCCTCGATGGCATCGACCATCGCCTGCGAGTGCAGGGGCTGAGGGGCGGTGCCGCCGGTGTCGGGTCCGGCGGAAAGCGCTTCGGCTGTCTGCTCGAAGCAGCACAAGCGGGCGCGCGTCGTGTCGAGTTCGATCAAGCCGATCCGCCGGCCGCTGACGGCCAGCGTCTGGGCGAGCTGGCGAACCCGCTGATGCTGATCGGCGCCCAGGTGCGCGGCGAGGACGGCTGTCACCGGCGCGATCGGTGCCCGGCCTTCGGTGTCCTGGGGCGAAAAGACCTCGGCAAACTCCTCCGGCGTCAGGTCGATGCTCACGTCCATCGCCTGCGGCGGGCGGCGGGTTGGGCGCGGAGCCCCGCCTGTCTGTCGATCACGCACGCTGCTGAGGAACAGGTGTGAGATCTCGGTGAGCGTGCGCTTGGATTGCGTATCAGACATGACAGGGACCCGGTTTACGGTCAATCAGGGCCGACTGAGGCATCAGGCGACCTCGACAATGTTATTGAGTTCGCCGAACTCGTTGGCTTCGACGTATTTGTTGTAAGGATCGGTGACCCACTTGCCGTCGACGACCAGGCGGTAGCGATACCGGCCGGGCGACAGGGGCAGGCTCATGCGCCACTTGCCGTCGGGGTCGCGGACCATGGGCGTCGAGACCGGCGACCAGTTGTTGAAGTCGCCAGCCAGCAGGACGTTGTGGGCATTGGCGAAGTCGACGCGGAAGACGACTTCGTTACCGATCTGCTTGGCACCGTAGAAGGCTTCGAGCTTCTGTTCGGTGGTCTTCGGCTTGGTGGCCGCGGGGCGGGTGGCCAGCGCCGTGCCGCCGCGGTTGTCGCCGTGATCGGCCGATTCGGTCTCAGCCAGGCGTCCGCCCGCCGGCTGGGCCGCCGCCCCATGAGCAGCCGGCGTGAGCGTGACGGTGTTGCGGCCGAGCTGGTAGTTCGTGAGCTGGGCCAACTGGCGGGCCCGCTGCACGAGTTCCGCCGGACGCGAGAGCTTCTCAGCAGCCGTAGGCTCGATGTTCATCGGCCGATGGCCCATCAGCTCACGGGCGAGGTTGATGAAATCCTTGTAGCCGCGGCTGCCCGGATCGTACTCCGTGATCGGCTGGCCGAAGCTGGCGGCTTCCTTGAGTTTCGTGTTGAAGTTGACCGTGCTCTCCATGAGGTAGTCGCGGAACTTGCTGCGCAGTTCGCTGAGGACCTCGCGGGCGAGCTTAGTGCGTGTGTCGTACAGCGTCGGCAGGACGCGAATCTGGATCTTCTGGTTGCAACGCTCGGTCATCAGCTCGAGCGTTTCCATCATTTTGGTCAGCCCGTGGAGGCTGAAGAAGCCCGTCTCGACGGGGACGATCACCTCGTCGCAGGCGCGAAGGGCATTGAACGTCAGCAGCCCGACGCTGGGCGGGCAGTCGATGATGCACCAGTCGTAGTTCGAGGCGACGGCCTGCAGGGCATGCCGCAGGCGGTCTTCGCGACCCTCCCGGCCGGCGAACATCTGCTCAAACCCAGCCAGCTTGATGTTGGATGGCGCCAGGTCGAAGTCGGTCGCGATCTGCCAGACCAGCTCTTTGATCGAGCAGACGCGGCCATCCGAAGGCTCGATCATGGCGTCGAGGATGGTGCGCTCGATCTGCTCCTCGGGGACGGCCAGGCCCACTCCGCAATGTCCCTGGGGGTCGAGGTCGACCAGCAGCGTCCGCTGCCCCAGGCGGGCCAGACATGCAGATAAGTTGATGCTTGTGGTGGTCTTACCGCAACCACCTTTCTGGTTGATGATCGCGACAGTTCGCATGGCGTTGCCTTCCTTGGCCGCAATGGCAGGAATCCAGCCCAAGATCCCCGCATCGTTCAGATTTGCCCTGTGAGCCGGTATGCAAACCGGCCTAACAGTACTGATATCGGTGGTAATGCGGGCAAAACTTGAACATTATGGGACAACACGCCGGCCGCTTCGCGTGACGTTTCTTCTTTTGTGGCAAGGTTTTGCATACTGCGGCCAACCCCCGACCCCGCTGCAGGTTTTGTTACCAGATGACAGCGGGGGGCGGTAGAATCGACTCGCACCGTTGCGGTGGACAGGTCGTACCATTGAAGCAGAGGGTTGCGCCCCGCCGTTGTACAACAACCGGATTACCCGCCAGCGGAGAGACGTACATGCCGATTTATGCCTTTGAAGCCATGAACTCGTCCGGGCAGGAGGTCAAGGACGAGATCGAAGCCGCCTCCAGCGAAGAAGCGATCGCTAAGATCCGCTCCCGCGGATACTTCCCGACGCGCGTCCGCGAAAAAGCCGGCAAGAAAAAGGTCGCCAAGAAGCCCGGCGCCGCCGCTGGGCCGGTCCAGCCCAGCCGGAAGATGCCCCTTTCCGTCGGAGGCGTACCCAAGAAGCAGGTCGTCAGTTTCACCCGACAGCTCTCCACGCTGCAGGACGCCGGCCTGCCGATCCTCCGATCTTTGCAGATTCTTGAGCAGCAGCAGAAGCCCGGCTTGCTCAAGGCCATCATCGGCGCGGTCGCGGACGACGTCGAAGGCGGTGGCAGCCTCTCCGAGGCCATGAGCCGCCATCCCAAGGCCTTCGACAAGCTCTACGTGAACATGATCGCAGCCGGTGAGGCGGGCGGTGTGCTCGACATCATCCTCGCCCGCCTGGCGGACTTCATGGAAAAGGCTGCCAAGCTCAAGAAGAAGGTCATCGGCGCCATGATCTATCCGGCGGTGGTCATCACCATCGCCGTCGGCATCGTGTCGATGATCATGATCTTCGTGATCCCGAAGTTCGAGCAGATCTTCAGCGACTTCAACACCGAACTGCCGGGCATCACCAAGCTCCTGCTGGCCATCAGCTACTGGTTTGCCAATGAGTACGGCTGGGCGTATGTGCTGTGTACGCCGATCGTCTTCGCGCTGCTGGTCAGGCTGCTGAAGCTCAGCGAAGGGGGCCGGTACTTCGTCGACGCCGCCAAGCTCAAGGTTCCGATTCTCGGCGGCATCCTCAGTAAGACAGCCATCGCCCGCTTCACGCGTACGCTCGGCACGCTGATCAGCGCCGGTGTGCCGATTCTCGACGCAATCAACATCACCAAGGACACCTGCGGCAATGAGGTTTATGCCCGCGCCCTGGCCAAGGTGCATGACGCGATCCGCGAAGGTGAATCGATGGCCGATCCGCTGCGAGCCACCAAGACCTGCGACGCGATCGTCGTCAACATGATCGACGTCGGTGAGGAAACCGGCGATCTGGACAAGATGCTGATCAAGATCGCGGACAACTACGACAACGACGTCGACGTCATGGTCGGTTCGCTGATCAGCATTCTGGAACCGGTCATGGTCGTGATCCTGGGCGTGATCGTCGGCTTCATCGTGATCGCCCTGTTCGCCCCGATGGTCAGCCTGATCCAGTCGGTGTCGGGATCATAACGATTGCGGAATGGGGATTGCGGATTGCGGAATACCGGCTCAAGGCAGGCTTCCCTTAATCCGCAATCCGAAATCCGCAATCCGAAATAAAGGACGAACTGAGGTTTCCTCATGCCACGCAAAGCGCATATCCCAGCCGGCTTTACGCTTACGGAGCTGCTGATCGTCATCCTGATCATCGCGATCCTCATCGCGATCCTGATCCCGACTGTCAGCGCCGTCCGCAACTCGGCGATGAAAGCCGACACGCAGAACCTGATCTCCCAGATCTCCGGGGCGATCACGCGGTATCACCAGGATTTCAATGCGTATCCGGGTGTGTTTCACAACCAGGCGATCATTGACGGTAGTGCACAAGTGGCTGGCGACGACGCCGCGATCGGCGAGGGCGCGGGGGGCGAGTCGGTCACCATGAGCGAGAATCTGGTCCTCTCGCTGCTGGGCGGCATCAAGGACAATAGCGGCACGTGGGTCTTCGATTCCAAGCTTGTCTTTACCGCCGCCGGCCCGACCAACCTCGGCACGCCCAAGCGCTACGCAGCCTATCTGAGCGTCAACCAGGACATGCTGTCCGTCGGGAAGATGAGCAACAGCGCCAACCTCAACCCGCAGGCGCTGATGCAGGACTCGATCATTCCCGAGTTCCTCGATCGCTTCTCCGATCCGCTGCCCATCCTCTACCTGCGGGCGCGGTCGGGTGCCTCGGGCATCTACAGCAATAACGGCAACTATCAGTACGATGTGCGTCAGATCGAGCCGTATCTGCGGGATACGCCGAAGGATGGCCTGAAGGAAGTTGGGCCTTTCGGCGATCCGTCAGACCAGGGCAACGACTACGGTTCGGCCAAGAAGCCGTTCGGCGGCTATCACTACTTCCGTCATCCCACGCTCGGCGGCGACAACGCGACCGGCACGCCGCGGCAGAAGGACGGCTATGTCCTGATCTCCGCCGGTCCCGACCGGATCTACGGCACACGAGATGACATCACCAGTTGGGGTAGCCAGTGATGACGCGCACCAATCACAATTTCGCCCGCGGCGGTTTTACGCTGATCGAACTGCTGGTCGTCGTGGGGATCATCGTGCTGCTGGTCGGCATCCTGACCCCCGTAGCCATCCGTGCCTTCGGCAGCTCTGAGCAGGCACGCATCAAGATGGACCTGCAGACCATCGCCACGGCGCTGGAAGCCTACAAGCAGGACCATGGCGACTACCCCCGGGTGACGGACTACGACGACACGTCGGCAAATGAAGGCTTCCGCGGGGCTTACGTCCTGACGTTAGCGCTCATTGCGCCCTATGACGAAGCCGATGACGGCGCCAACGGCCCGGGCTTCCGTACGCGGCGCATCGGCGGCGATGCCCAGGGACGCGTCTATGGCCCGTATCTCCAGGCGGATACGTTCATCCTGACCAGCGATCCGGCGTCACCCACGACGGGCGTGACCACGAGTGCGCCGCCAGTGATGCTGGACAGGACGCGGATGCCGATCCTCTACTTCCCGGCTGCGCCGCGCCAGCCCGATCTCACGAAGGACTCGAACTTTGTAGGCAGCGTCAAGACCGGCACGGGCACCCGGCCGCTCTACAACCACGAGGACAACACGACCAGCCCGTTCGCCGGCGGCAAGGCCCTGACGGTCACTGAGATGCGTAATCTTTTGGGTGACGCCAACGCCAATGGCAGGATCGACGGCAACGAAACTCCCAAGACCACCGGCCCGTTCCTCCTGTGGGCAGCCGGCCGCGATGGCGAGTTCGGCACGGCCGACGACATCACCAACTTCCTGGACTAAGCCCTCTGCGGATGCGTGATGAACGACTGATCGACGGATTCTCTGCCACGACACGGGCCAGCCGCCCGCGGACCAATCCGCAATCCGAAACCCGCAATCGGGAAGCCGCTTTCACGCTCACGGAAATGTTCACCACCGTCGCCATCCTGGTGATCGTCTTGGGGCTGATGGTCAGCCTTGCCCGCGACGTGCGGGCGCGATCGGCCCAGGGGCTGACACGCGACCTGCTGGCACGCCTGGACGCAGCCGTGGCGCTGTACCAGGCCCGTACCATGGCCTTGCCCGCTGTCCCCATGCTCGAACCCATGCCCGACGAAGCCGCCATGCAGCGCTACGCTGCGACGACCAACGTGCAGGTCGTCCGCGCCCTGCGCGGCGAGCTGGATCTGAGCGCGGTCCTGGGCGAGCTGCCGGTGTTCATCTACGACCAGCGCACCGTGCGCGACAGTTGGGGCTCGCCGGTGCTGTTCCTGCCGAAGCATCACCCAGCCATCGGCCTGGGCGTTGGAGATCGCCCGTTCTTCGTCTCCGCCGGCCCCGACCGGCGATACCTCACGCGTGACGACAACCTGTACAGTTACGAAACGGCTGGGGTAGAGATGGGAACCACGGATGAACAGCGATGAATGCGGATTTCATGCTGGATCGCTGCGGTGATTATGATGAAGTAGAAGGATCGCACGGCGATTCGATCGTGTTGATCTGTGGTCTCGACCGTCAACGGGAGCAGAATCGTGAACAAACGCCAAGGCTTCACCCTGATTGAGCTGATCGTGGTGATCACGATCATCGGTGTCCTGCTGGGCATGCTGGTGGTGGGGATCAACTATGTCAGCGCGTCGTCGCATGAGAAGGCGACGCGCGTGACGCTGGCCAATCTCCAGTCGATGCTCGCCGAACTGGAGTCCAGCGGCGGCCTTGGCCGGCTGATGGACCTGGACGGCGATGGCGAGCCGGACGGGGCGGTGATGGCCCCTGGCCAGGTGATGGAGCCCGCGGCTGCGCGCACGGGCGAAGCCGTGCAGCGGACGCGCAATGCGATGGCCGTGCTGCTGGCGATTCCCGCCAACCAGTCTGTCTTGGCCCAGTTGCCGGGGGAGCAGCAGTGGGTGTTCCCCGAAGGCACGCGCAATCAGTCGGTTCCGGTTCTGCTGGACGCCTGGAGGAATCCGATCATCTTCGTGCCGCCGCCGGCGATGACGGGATCGATGAGTCTTGCTGATCGTTACGGGCTGCGCGGTCTGAAGGTTGAGGGCTTTAGCGGTACCTACCGTATGCTCAATCCGGATGGCCTGGACGAAGATACCGGCGGCAGCAAGTATCCCCAGAACGCCACCGAAGCCGCACAGAAGCTGCCGCATTACCGTCCGTTCTGGGTGTCAGCCGGTCCGGACGGAGACTTCCAGACGCACGACGACAACATCTATTCGTTCGAGAACTGATGGCCGAGCGCGCCCTCATCTCTGGCACGGGCGCGGCGCCCGTGCGCATGACACGCAGGCTGCACGGGGCGTATCTCCGGGCAGGCGGGGGGGCCTTCACGATGACCGAAATGGTCGTCGTGCTGGGCGTGATCGTGCTGATCCTCGCGATCGCGGTGCCGGCGGTGAACCTCCTGTCCGGTTCGCGCAGCGAGGCGTCGGCTCAGAATCTTCTGACGGCTGTACTTAGCCAGGCCCGCGGCCGGGCACAGGCGCTGCAGCGTGAAACCGGTGTGCTGTTCTACATCGATCCTGCGACCGACCGCATCGCGGCGCGGATGATCGAGGTCGTCGCCCATGCGGGCAACCTGCGGCAGATCGACCTCGTACCGCAGCAGGATGTGTATCTGCTGCCGCCTGGCGTAGCGATCCAGTTCCCCACCGGCGCCGCTACCGGCGGGACGCGCACCCAGCCGGGGTATACGGGCTTCAATCCTGTGTCCGGCGGCAGCACGCGCGTCGGGGGAGCCATCCTGTTCGACCGTCAGGGCCGGCTGCTGGTTGCGCCATACTGGGTGCGGGCGCAGGTCGGCAGCACGCAGACAACGCTGGGCGCGCTGCTGGGCCTGACGAGCAATGCCGTTCCGAGCAGCCCGCCGGTGTCGCACATCGGCTTGACGATCTTCCAGCGTGCTCCGTTTGAAGAGCAGTTCACGATGGAGGATCCCTCCGGATATCCGACCGAAGAGCGCAATGAAGAACGATGGCTGGACGAGAACGGCACGCTGCTGCTGATCAATCGTTACAGCGGGACGTTTGTGGAGTAGATGTGGGCGTAGTTGCCAGTCACCAGTTGCGATTTGCCAGTGGGGGATGCGCCTATCGCGCGCGCCGCCCCGACTGGCCGCGGGCAACGCGCAACTGGTTACTTCGCACCGCCTTTACACTCACGGAAGTCATGTTCGCCGTGATCCTGCTGGGGATCGGGTTCATCATGGTCGCGGCGATGTTTCCCGTGGCCATCCAGCAGAACCGGACGGCGACCGAGCAGACGGCGGCTACGCAGCTTGCCCGCGCCGCCATCGGCCAGCTTCAGCAGGTGGCCGCTGAGCTGGCAGACTCAGCCGATAAGCATCCGATGCGGGAGACGCAGGGCAACGTCCGCATGAACGATGCCCTGTGGAGCCGCATCGAAGGCAGCCTCATCAATGCCTCCGATCCCCGCTATGCCTGGACGGCGCTCTACGCCCGCAGCCCCAACACCGGCTTTGCGCAGGTGTTTGTCTTCACGCTTCAGGCCCGCAATCGGTCGGAGTTCGTGCCGGAAGACACCAAACGCGTCGAGCTGAACGACACTGAAACGTTCTTCCCCGCGAACCTCGAACCCCGGCCGGTGCTGATCCGCGTACCGCAGATGGATCCGATCGACCGAAAGATGGATCCGATCGACCGAA
>CALEKX010000071.1 GCA_937904525.1 uncultured Phycisphaerales bacterium | reverse complement strand
CTTACTGCTGTATCTGCATCCCATTGGTCTTGTGGTCCTGTCCACCAAAAACACTGCCTGCTTCGCCTGCTCATTTCTCCGGCATCGAGGGACCGGATGAAAGATCCGATTCGACCGCGTTTTGGAGTCACGCAGTAACTCAGATACAATGCCCTCGGCCCAGCCGGTCGTGTGCCGGCGGGTAACTCTTTTTTCTGACTGGAGGTGTCATGGCAGACGCCAATGGCAAAGTACGTATCGGGATCATCGGATATGGCGGCATGGGGGCGGCTCACGCAGCCTACCTGCATCGCGGCGAAGTGCCCGGCGGGGTGCTGACAGCCGTCTGCGACCGCAGTCCGGATCGGTTGGCCAAGGCACGGCAGTTCCTTGGCGAAGATGTCCGCTATTTCGAAGAGGCTGACGCCCTGCTGGCCAGCAAGGCCGTCGATGCCGTCATCATCGCCACCCCTCACTACGATCACCCGCCGCTGGCGATCAAGGCCCTGCAATCCGGCATTCACACCCTCGTGGAAAAGCCCGCCGGCGTCTACACCCGGCAGGTCCGCGAGATGAACGCCGTTGCCGACAAGTCCGACCGCGTCTTCGGCATCATGTTCAACCAGCGGACGCGCACCAGCCACCAGAAGATGCGCGAGCTGGTCACCTCCGGCGAACTGGGCGACATCAAGCGCACCATGTACGTGATCACGACCTGGCTGCGCAACCAGATCTACTATGACACCGGCGGATGGCGCGGCACGTGGGCCGGCGAGGGCGGCGGCGTGTTGATGAACCAGGCGCCCCACAACCTCGACCTGTTCCAGTGGATCTGCGGCATGCCCAAGCGTATCCGCGCCTTCTGCCACTGGGGCAAGTACCACAACATGGAAACCGAGGACGACTGCACGGCATACCTCGAGTACGCCAACGGCGCCTCGGGCGTCTTCATCACCAGCACCGGCGAAGCCCCCGGCACGCAGTTCCTCGAAGTCGTCGGCGACCGCGGCAAGGTCGTGCTCGACTCCAACGGCAAGAACGAGACGATCACGTTCTGGCGCAACGTCGAGCCGGTCTCCAAGCACATCCGCGAGTCGAAGAACGGCTTCTCCAAGCCGGAGACCTGGCGCTGCGAGATTCCCACCGGCGGCGGCGAGGAGCACAAGGGCGTGACCAAGAACTGGGTCAATGCCATCCTCAAGGGCACGCCGCTGCTGGCCCCCGGCCAGGAAGGCATCAACGGCGTCGAGTTGGCCAATGCCATGCAGCTTTCGACCTGGCTGGACAATTGGGTCGAGCTGCCGGTCAACGAAGACCTGTACTACGAAAAGCTGCAGGAGCGGATCAAGAACTCGACGTTCAAGAAGACCGTCCGCAGCGAGTCCCTCGACTTCAGCGGAACTTACTAGTCCCGTCCACGAGTGCGAAAACACGCCAGGCGAAGGATCCTTCAATCCTTCGCCTGGCTTTATTTCCGGAATCAGCAAGACGCCGATCGTGAAAGGCGAAG
Organism: uncultured Phycisphaerales bacterium; assembly: GCA_937904525.1. Taxonomy (GTDB): domain Bacteria; phylum Planctomycetota; class Phycisphaerae; order Tepidisphaerales; family Tepidisphaeraceae; genus CALEKX01. Next base: position 9,792 of record CALEKX010000071.1, on the reverse strand, counting down.
CCCAAAGATCACAGAGATCGCAAAGGGTTAGGCTGCATGGTTGCTTGTTGCATGTGGGTTGTTGACGTCAACTGGGCAAAGCAGGTCAACAAGCAACTTGCAACAAGCCACGCGCTCCCTTCGTCGCTCCCTCCGTCCGCCTCCCCCTCACAGCGCCCCCACCGGCGCGTTCCGCGTGTTCCGCACGTGCGGCTCGAGTTCGTCGATGAGCGCAGCCAGCCGCTGGCCGGTGGGACTGGCTTGCAGGTTGGCGCGATTGACGGGCAGGTTGATCTCAAACGCATCCGGCTGACGCTCGATCGACGCGCCAAGATTGCCCAGCCATCGCAGAACGAAGCGGTTTTCCGGCAACACCAGCGCTGTGAGCGTCCGGATCTGCCGCGACTCGGCTTCCAGGTACAGAATCGCCAGTAGCGCCGTACCCAAGCCGCGGGACTGGTACTCGTCGATGATCGCCAGCGCCCACTCCGCCGTCGCGGGCCGATCATCCAGCCGGGCAAACCGGCCGATCCCCAGGCCCGGCCACGGATAGCCGCTCATATCCAGCGCGCCCCAGGCGACATGGTCCACCTGGTCGACGCGCGTGAAATAGCGGACCTGCGCGGGCGAAATCTCCGTCATCCCCTCAAAAAAGCGCAGATACCGCGACTGCGGCGACATGCGTTCCAGCCCGTCGCGCAGCCGCCAGGCATCCTCCGGCAGAACCGGCGCAAGGAACATCTCGCTGCCGTCGCGAAGCCTGTACGCAAATCCGGGGCGATCGGGAATGGTCATGCTGGACATGGTAAACCTCCCAAGCCGATGCTGCCTACACCGAACCTTAGGCCCAAACACATTTGCGGGCAAACAACCCTCGCGCATGCCGATATCAGATATCATGACAGCCGGGCCCAACCGCCCGCTCGGAGCGATCCATGACCGACCATCTGAAATCCCTGATCCGCGATATTCCCGATTTCCCCAAACCGGGGATCATCTTCCGTGATATCACCCCCCTGCTGAACGATCCCGGCGGCTTGGCCCTGGGGATCGAGCTGCTGGCCAACCCCTTTCGCGGAAAGAACATCGATCGCGTCGTGGGCGCCGAAAGCCGCGGGTTCATCTTCGGCACAGCCGTCGCGTGCTGCCTTTCCGCGGGGTTTGTCCCCGTCCGCAAGCCCGGCAAGCTGCCCCACCGGCACATCAGCGTGACCTACGACCTGGAATACGGCCAGGACTGCCTGGAGATCCATGCCGATGCGATCCTGCGCAATCAGCGTGTGCTGATCGTTGATGACCTGCTGGCCACCGGCGGCACGATGCGCGCCTGTGTCGACCTGGTGCGGGAACTGGGCGGTGAAGTCGTCGGCGCGGCATGCCTGATCGAGCTGGCGGATCTCAAAGGCCGCGACCGGCTCAAGGACGTGCACGTCCATTCCGTCCTGCGCTACGACTGATCGATATGTGGCGCGGGCGTCCCACAGGTGCCACAGACATCATCTACGCAGCATCCGGCGATGCCGCGAGGCTGGCGGGAATTGAGCCGCCGCCAAGGCCCGGGGCATGGCAGCGGAGCGAGATCGGCAGTTCATCGCCGGCTGGCCGCCGCAGCGGCAGCCGCGGGTCGACCGGCTTGCCGAAGACCGGCATGCCGTTGATGTCCCACGTGAACCGCTGTGCCCGCACGTCACGCGCCCAGCCGTGCGAGCGGCGCTTCTTGGCGTGATAGATAATCCAGTCCTCACTGCCGTCGGGCGACGTCGTGAAACAGCAATGCCCGACGCCAAAGACATTGCCGGAGGACTGGAACACCGGCTGATCGACCTTCGTCCAGTTCGACGGCTGCATCGGATCGGCTTCAGCCGGCATGTGGAGCATGCCGAGCTTGTAGCTGGGCTCCCACGACCCGCTGCACGAGTAGATCAGGCAGACGCGCCCGTTGCGCACGAGCACCTGCGGCGCTTCGTTCAGCCCGCGCCCCAGGCGCGTCTCGCCAACGCACTCCCATTCATGGCAGCAGTTGTGGCACAGGCGCACGCGATTGCTCGCGATCGTACAGGGATCGGACATCTTCGCGATGTACAGGTGCTGGATATCGCGGTGGTCTTCCCAGCCGGACCAGATGAAATACAGCTCGTTGTGAAGCTGCAGCACCGTGCCGTCGATGGCCCAGCGGTTGTTGCGGCCGGTCTGGACATGATCGCCGGTGTAGAGCATCCCGCGATCGACGTACGGGCCGGTTGGATCGTCACCCTCGGACTCGAGCACGCCCATGCGGTGATTGGCGTTGCGCCCATCGGACGCAGCATAGTAGATGTACCAGCGGCCGCGGATGTGGTGCAGCTCAGGCGCCCAGATCTGCGCAGGGTTCCAACCGCGGCGCGGAGCGCACCAGACCTGGTGCGTCTCGCCCTTGCGCGTGAGCGTGGCGGACTTGCTCACCTCGATCCCGTTGGCTGTCGCCTGGATGAGATAGTAGTAACCGCCGTGGTACGTCACCCACGGGTCAGCACCGTCATAGAGCGGATTATTGAAGGTGGTTTGGGCGAACCCCGCCGGCTGAGGCTGCTGCCAATCAGGGTGGCCTGTGGTTCTGGCGTCCACCGTGACGCCCACATCCATCCACGTCATTTCTGGCCCGTCCCATTCATTCCCGTTTCAGCCCAACGCACCCGCCGAGAGCCGGCGAATACAACCCATGCGTCAAACTGACACCCGATACGCGGGGCATCCGGCTGCCTGAATATCGGCACGCGGCAACCGATCCCATGCAGACCAAATTGCGCGTTCGGGGTCATACTCCGCATGCCCGGCGGCAGTTCGCGCGGGATCGGAATTCCAGGCCATGAGATGGAGGGAGACGGACCAAGCCGGCTACTTGCTGGATCCTGCGGCTGAGTCGCCGAGAAGTGCCTCGCGCAGGCTGATCTGCGGCGCCCAGCCGAGCTCGGCTTTGGCGCGATCCGTGACCAGGGGCGACTTGAAGGCCGGCCAGTCCGACGGCAGAGACGGGTACCCTTCCACACGCCTGAGCATCTCAGCCAGCGGCGTGCGCGACAGGATGTCGTCCGCGGACAGGTTGTAGACCCGCACCCCATCCAGATCCGCTTCGATCGCCTTGACGAAAGCGCGGGCGACGTCATCCACGTGCACATATGTGCGCATATCCCGGCGGGGATCGTCATCCTCCGTGCGCAGCCAGCGGAGCATCCGCCCGCCGGCTTTCGCATCCGTTACCCACGGCATGCGGAACATCGATATGCGCAGACCCGTCGTCTCGCCTGTGAGGCGCGCAAAGGCTTCGTTGCAGATCTTGCTGAGTGCATAGGCATTGCGGGCGCGCAGCGGATGGTCTTCCGTCACCGGGAACGCCGCTGGCGGAATCGCCTCTTCGCCCCAGGAGCCGTAGACCTGCGCCGTGCTGGTGTAGATCACGCGCTGCAGCTTCAGGTCGGCAGCCGTCTGCATCACCGACGACGCGACGGCTGTATTGTGCGCAAAGACAACATCGGGACTGTCATGCACGGAGGTGGGGATCTCCCCCAGATGGATCACGATATCCACCTTCTCGAGGATCATCTGCAGCATCTCGCGATGTCGCAGATCGATGTAGTAAAACCGCGCAGGCGAGCCGGGACAGGATCGACGATCCAGGGAGATAACATCGTAACCCAGTTCCATCAGCAGACGGATGGTCGCCTGACCGATGCGTCCGCTGCCCCCCGTCACGGCAATGCGCTTTGGCGAAGTACTCATAGGGGTGGCATTGTAGACATGGCTGACGGCGACTGCACGTGCGCCAGCCGGCGAATCGCCCAGCGCGGTCCGGATTGCCTCACCGGCCGTTGAACTCGATCGCTGACTGGATCAGGTCGCGATACCACAGGATGATGCCAACGCAAACCGCCAGCACCAGCACGCCTGCAATCAGGATGTACCACCGCGAGCGTCGGCGGGGACGGTAGAAGAAGTAGAAGGGGAAGATCATGGCGGCCCTTTCGCTTTATTGCGGATCGCCGGACGGATCATCCTCTTCGACAACGTCATCGCTGTCGTCGTCGATCTCGTCGGGCAGGTCTTCGCGTCGGTAATCCAGCGCGTTGCCCGGCAGCGGGATGGCGGGGACCGGGTCAACCTGCGTATCGCGCTCGGCGCCGCAGTTCCAGCATTGGGTGAACTGCCCTTCGATGGCTTCGCCACAGCGCGGGCAGGTCCACGGCTCGCCGGCGGGCAGGTCGCGCTGCTGGTATCGGCGGACAAGCTCCCGCGCAGCCGGGAGATCGGCTTCGTCGACGAACACCCCCGGCGCGACAGCCGAACCCATCACCGGGCTCAGCCAACTGCTGATGTTCGCGCCGTGCACCGTCGCCGCGATGCCCTGCCCTTCGAGCAGGTTTCGGACGAACTCGGCTTCGACGGTATCGCGCGCCTGGTAGACGCGTTTGAGGCGTGGCACATCACCCGCGGGCGGCATCTCTGTCATGCTCCCTCCGGCAAAAGGTCGATCGGCTGGCGATCGCGCAGCTCAGCGGCTGATGGCCAGCACCTGGTCGATGCCCAGCTCCAAACGCCCGACGGCTGGATCGTCCAGCACCAGGCGATCGCCGTCGATTCGCAGATCGGTCACGACGGCGCAGCCGCCGTCATGGTGCACCCCAACGGCTTGCGGGTCGCGCTGCACATCCCCCAGCACCGCAACCGCCAGGCCCTGTGAATCGCGCACTTCGCGGACGCCGAAGATCAGCGAGCTGACGCTCACGCGATCGTGGGTGAGCTTCACCACATCGCCTTCCAGCAGATCGCCCTCGACCAGCGCGCCGCGCCATCCTTCGGGCAAACTATCCAGCAGGTGCGTCCGCACCGGCATGTAGATGATACGGGCGACGCGGCTGAGCTCGAAGGTAAACTGCCCGCCGCCGGGCGCGGTGACGACGATCGCTTCGGATCCGATTTTGACCTCGCCATACACGATCGAGCCGTTGGTCAGTTGTACGCCGCGCTGGCGGGGTGCGAAGTGGATCGGCACCGGGGCGACGGAGACCGACTCGAACACAGCCGTCACCGACTCGGGCTGATTGAGAGCGATCGCCGTCAAGCCGGCGATGAGGTCGTCGGTCTCACCGAGCGTGATCGAACCGGCGAAGTGCCAATCATCCCCATTTTCGCTCCAGTAGGCGGCTGCCTGCGGCCCTTGGCGCGCGACGCGCAGCCAGGCGGGCAGCCGGATCGGCTTGCTCAGATAAACCCCATCCCCATCGCCGGGCGGTTTGCTGAGGAACCATCCCCCCGCCGGCGACGTCAGCAGCGTCACATGCGGATCGTTCGCCTCGAAGCCCGTACGCAGCACGACGCCCGCCATCGCGGGGGTGTTCGGATTCTCGTGCGACAGCGACTCGAGGCGGGCGGTGAGCTGCTCATCCGGCCCCAGCATGCGCGACAGCAGCGGCAGCTCGCCCTTCTCGCCGAAGACGCCGCGGTTACCCGTCAGTTCGATGCGATCGCCGGAGAACCGGACGACAGGCGCATCGGCTGAGCCGACGCGGCCGACGCTCCACGGCGCGGGGACGCCCGCGGAGCGGACGGCGGTGATCACCACCCCCACGGGCTCGGTGACAGCCGTCTGCCCCGCAGCGTCGGTCACGCGGGCGCGAAGCGTCATCGCGCCGGCATGCTCGGGACGCAGCGTGACGTGAAACGGCGGCTGGGTCGATTCGCCGTGGACGCGCGTGAAGTTGCGATCGACGATCTCCACCTTGCGGATGTCGCCCTTGCCCGGCCTGGCGGCGACCAGGATCGTCATGCCGTCGGTCGCATTGATCCGCGCGCCGGGTAACGGCAGCACCATCTCGATCTGCGGGATATCGTCGGGCGGATACAGCCATCGCGTGCTGATCTCGCTCTGCGGTGAGCGCTCCTGGTTCCACCACACCACCACGCGATCCATGTTCGAGTGGTCGACCGTGTACTCGATGCGGATGTCGTAGAGCCGGCCGGCTTCGAGGCGAAGTTGGCCCTTCTGTGTCTTGTCTTTGGTCGTGGGCCAGTGATCGGCGATCTTCTTGCCGTCGATCCAGAGGCGCGTGCGAGGAGTCACCTGGAAATTGGCTGTGCCGGTCTTGGCGGCTTTGAGCTTGCCGGTCCATCGGGCAGTGAAGCCTTCGGTGAAATCGGGATGGATCAGCGTCGACGTGCGCCACAACTGGTTGACCACGCTGTCGAGGCGCGTCAGCTTCAGGTCGGTCATGTCGATGTCGCTAAAGTATTCCGCCTTCAGGCCGCCGAAGGTGACGCCGGAGAGACGCTGGTTGTGGAAGGCGACCATCCGCTCAGCCAGTTCCTCCGCCGGTGAGAAGCATTGTGGCGGGATGATCTGCAGCGCGCCGTCATTGATGCTCCAGCGCAGCAGAGCATAGGCGTGCTGGCCGGGTTTTTTGTGCTGCTTTTCGATCCGCACCGCCACGCGCTGGCCGGCTTGCAGCTCGAACGGGATTGGCTTGCCCTGCTCATCGGCGATCGGCTGGCCGTCGATCTGCGCAAGCAAGATCTCCTTGCCGACAAAACGATAGGTGCCGGTTTTGGGGATGGTCAGCCAGCCGGTGAGGCGCGCGGCGAAGGTGAGCTCGTTGTGGAGATCCGGCGCCGTACGCTGCCAGTTGAACCCGTAGGCGGTCATCGCCCGCGCGAATCCCACCGAGCGAAGCTCGTTCATCTCCATGTCGGCGAAGTACTCAGCCATCAATCCGCCGGTGGGAATGACGCCGGTGGAATCGCCTGACGACACTGCGTCGCGCAGATCGCGCCGCAGGAGGTCGATCTCCCGCAGCGGCAGGCGGATCGTCCCATACTTTGTAGCGATGGCCAGCGCGCCATCGACAAATCGTGCCGCGCCCTCGATGCGGCGGCCGTCGGTGGTCTGAACCACATCGGCACGCACGGCTGCGCACAGGAGCATGCAAGAGGCGGCCACAACCGCCAGCAAACGCAGTGTCAGCATGTCCGGACGATATCGGATCGGCATATCTGTCTTTACTGCCGTTGGGGCGGTGTGTTGTGGATTGGAGAATGGTCCGTTGTCAGTTGCCAGTTGCCAGTGCGCCCTCGCCGCTCCATCGCCCTTATCCATCACCCCACTTCGCGCCGGTACTGGCCGGGGGTGACGCCCACGCGCTGGCGGAAGACGGCTGTCATGTGCGCGATGTTGCGGAAGCCCGCCATCCGCATCACGCGCGACAGTGGGTAGTTCGTGTCGACCAGCAGTTGTTTCACGCGGTCGATCCGCTGGCGAAGGATGTATTCGTAAGGCGTGCAGCCGAGCTGATCGCGGAACTGCCGCTCGAGCGTCGAGCGGGAGATGTTGAGCTCGGTCAGGACCTGCTTGACGTTGACGCCATCGGCGACGTGCGAACGGATGAAGCGGATCGCGGCGACGAGGGCTGGATCGCTGATGGCCAGCAGATCGCTGGATCCGCGGACCTCGACGGTGACCGGCGGGACGAGGATCGGCTGATCCGACGGCGCTTCGCCGGCGATCATGCGGTCCAGGGTCTGGGCGGCGGTGGCGCCGATGGCTTCGAGGTTGGGCGCGACGCTGGAGAGCGTCGGCTGGGACAGCTCGCACAGCACGTCGTCATCGTCGACGCCGACGACAGCGACGTCATACGGGACCTTGAGGTGGGCGGCGACGCAGGCTTGGAGAATCTGGCGGCCGCGGGTGTCGTTGCAGGCGATGACGCCGACGGGCTTGGGCAGGCTGATCAGCCAGGCCTGCAGGGCGTCGCGGTCTTCCAAGCCCATGTGCTCGTACGACGGCGAGCGCAGGCGGTAGCGGCGAACGCGGCGCGGCCGGTAGACGTATTTACCAGCGGACCCAACGGGCAGCGATTCGAAGAGCGTCTGGCGATGGTCGGAGAAATCGACGCCGGCAAAGCCGCAGTAAGCCAGGTGTTTGATGCCGTTGGAGATCAGGTGGTCGGCTGCCATGCGGACGACGGCCTGATCGTCGGTGAAGACGCCGCAAGTTCCGGGAATGAGCGTCGGCCCGCGGATATCGACGGTCGGCAGGTTGAGCTGCCGGACGATCTCAGCCACGCGGGCGTTCTCGATGCGAGCGATCACGCCGTCGGCGCCCCAGGCTTGGAATTCGCGCAAGTCCAGCTTTTCCACGAGGTAGCGCGTGCTGTGGAAGAAGACCCACCCTTGGTGGGCGCGGGCATAGCGGGCGATGCCGCGCAGGCAGCCCCGCCCGTAGGCCGAAGCGGCTTCCACGATCAGGATGACCCGGCGGATCTGCGGCATGGTGGTTTTTATTCCTCCTATCGGGCCTCTTGGGTCTAGGATCACGCCTTACTGACGGAATTTCAATAGTGATTGACGGAGATTTGCGCGGCTGAGGGTGATTCTGAGGAGTATCTTGAACAGGGAGCGGGCGCTATGCGCGGCTCATGCACATGTCCGCTGTGGTTTCTGGAGGTTCGGAAATGATCGGAAAATGCCTTGGAGCACTCACCATTGCTGGCGCGCTGGCACTGCCGGCAGGGCTGGCCGACGGCGCGGCTGTGATCTCCCTCAGCACGCACTATCCGCACTTTGATGACGACCAGGCCGGAGCTACCGCCGGCCCGTTCCTGGACCCCGATACCGGTGTCTGGGGCACGATCACGACCACCCAGATCCTCGACTCCAGCGGCAACCCGGGCGGGACCCTCGATTTCCGCGACACCCAAAGCGGCATCAACGATACGTCCATCTCCGGCGCCGAGCGATGGACGTTCAAGTGGAACGTCGACACGCAGTTCCTGCGGATCGACTTCAGCAGCGTCGCCCCTGCGGCTCTGGTCGGCATCCAGTCCGACGCCTGGATCGACGCCGACATCACGCCCGGCGTCAGCGCCGTCTCCTTCGACAAGACCACGGGCACGTTCACGATGGACGGCACCCTTACCGGTGACACGCTCAGCCCGGATCGCTGGTGGGGAAACAGCGTGATCCCGGTCATCCCCGCCGGGACGGAGATCTCGATCTTCTCGCCCAACGGCGACTCCTTCTCGATCGGCGACGGTTTCACATTTGCGCTGCTGGTCCCGGAACCGGCGTCGACCGCGATGCTGGCGATGGGCCTCGCGCCGCTGGCGCTACGCCGCCGGGTTGGATAACCGCGGCGCCGAGATGAAGTTGCCTCGTGCTGGAGGTTGAAATGGCAAGCCGTACACGCCGCGACGGATTCACGCTCGTCGAGCTGCTGGTGGTCATCGGCATTATTGCGCTGCTGATCGCGATGTTGCTCCCTGCGCTCAACCGGGCGCGCGAGCATGCCAAGTCCGTGCAGTGCCTGAGCAACCTCCGCCAGATCGGCATCGGCCTGCAGATGTACGCAAGCGAAAACCACATGTACATCCCGCAGGATGAGATGACGTACCAGCGCCCGTCCGCCAAGGGGCTGGCGTGGTACATGTTCCTGGACGGGACGGACTTCAGCCAATACGACACGCTGCCGCGCCTGGAGGGCAGCGCGATCCTTGCCGATCTGGATGTGTTCTACTGCCCCAACACCGATCCTCTCGGCTGGCGCAATTACGGCATGCTGCACGGGCATACGAACGACCCCGCCTTCTTCGCCGTCGACAAACCGGGCTACAACCCGGGGCAGACGTTCAGCTATCGCCTGATCAACCTCATGCGTGCCCGGCCGGCGTCGGATTACGCGCTGGTGATGGACACGATGTCGCCGAGGAACAACACGCGTATCGGCTGGTTTGCCGATCGCCACTTCGGCGGGGAAACGGCGGTGTGGCTGGCTCATCAGGGTCGAGCCAA
>CALEKX010000070.1 GCA_937904525.1 uncultured Phycisphaerales bacterium | reverse complement strand
CTCGGTGCACCCGACTCTCATAACGGCTGGTACATGAATGGGGGGCAGGTCACCTGCGATACTTGCCATCCGTTGGGTCCTGTGGGTCATGTTGAGTGAACAACACCATCATCGCAGGAGATCACTGATCGCGCCAGTCTTGCAACTCACGCTGCGGCGCGGACTTATGTGGGGTGCTTAAGTGAATGCCATGCAGGATGACCCCTTTTCGCCCCTTTTTGTCCTAATCCATATGAAAAAGGATGCATGAACAAGAAAGCGGCGTTCCTTGTTGGGGAACGCCGCTTTGCGATTTTCATGCTTTATGCGAGATGCATGATGCATTCATCACTGCATCGTTCCTTAGTCACCATCCTCAGATCAGCAACTGGAACTGCGAGCGGATCACGATCTGTTCGCCCAGGCCGCTGAGGATGCCGATGCCGCTCTGGTTGCTCGGGGAGCCATCCGGCAGATACGTTGCGTCGATCGTCAGCTTGGCGCTGTGACCGCGGAAGTAGTAGTTCACGCCCGTCGTGAACTCATGGAACGTGTCCTCACTCTCGCCGCCGCTGGTCACCGGCGTATCCAGCATCGTCAGGCCGAACCGGCCGAAGATCTCCCATCGCTGATCGATCATGTAGCCAGCCTGTGCGACCAGGCCCCAGTTGTACGCATCGCCGTCCTCATGGGCATCGACGTAGCTGCCGAGATAGGCGGCGTACAACGATAAGCCGGCTGCGTTCTCGAACTGCACGTCGATCGTGTGACGGTAGACCGTCGTGTTGGAGTTGTCATCCTGGCCGGTCACGTCCAAGCCACCGCCGATCACCAGCAGATCCTGCTGGTTGCCCATCGCCGTGAAATCCGCGTACTGCTTGCGCTCGCCGGTGACGACATAGTCAACCCGCGCAAATCCACCCCATTCGCCATTGGGCGTATCCTGGAAGTTGGTGTTGGCGCTGATGAACCCGTCAGTTACGCCGAACTCAGCCGATAGCGGGCCGTCGGTGTAGATCAGCGTCAGGGCCTGCGTCTGCGCTTCGTTGGTGCCGGTGATCGCGCTGTTGGCCAGCGAACGATCCACCGCAAGCTGACGCCGCGAGCTGACGTTCTGTTCGTGGAACAGCGGATGGCCGATCTGGCCGGCGCGGACCGACCACTGCGGCGACAGGGCATACTTCACCCAGGCATGCTCCAGCCGGAGGTTGCCGTCATTCACGCCGCTGGTCCACAGCAGAAAGTACGTCAGCTTCTTGCTGATGACATTGCCGTCGACCTGGAACTTCACGCGGCGCAGCTCAAAGCCGCTGTCGGACTCCCAGCCGTCGTCCGTGTCCTGGAAGCTGCTGATGTGGCGAAGCTGCCACTGGAAGCCCGGCCGCAGCACGAAGTTGCCGTCTTCGCTCTGGATGACAAACGCGCTGCCGGTGTAGCCGGCGGTAAATCCGGTCGCCTGCAGCAGTTGGCTGCGTGCTTCGGCGTCCGCCATGACGCGCGCGACAACCGCGTCGACGTCGGCTGAGCTCGGCCCGGACTGCTGCGCCTTGAGCGCCTCGACCAGTGCCCGCAGATCCTCGATCTGTTGCTGCAGCTCGTCATAGCTGGGCGGCTGGGCCGCCGCCATGGATCCGCTGACCAACCCCGCCAACCCTACGCATGCCAACCGATGCAGGTTTTTCACGACAGATGCTCTTTCCGAAACGAGACTGTACTGACGCCATTCCCGCGCACAGTGCACGGGGTGCGGCGTCGATTCTGTCAGCGCCTCGGCGGGGGAGTAAAGCTGGGCGGATTACCACCGCATCCGGGATGTGCTGGGCAGGAAATGAAGCCGGCTAGCGGCTGCGCAGCGCCTTGACGAGCTGGCTCTTGTCCATCCGGCTGCGTCCTTCGATGCCGCGCTGTTTGGCGATGTTGTACAGCTCGTCCTTCGAGCGATCTTCCAGGGATCGATTGGGATTACCGGTTCCCTGCGTGGTGCGGTTGGGCGTGCGGCCATGCTCGCGGCGCGTCTTGTTGACGGTCCGAGCGGCGATTTCCTTCGCCCGCTTGTCGCTGGCGCCGCGTTTCTTGGAGCTGGACTTGATGTGCTCGTACTGCCGCTCGTCCTTGTCACTCCATTTGCTGGTCTGGCCTCGAGGCATGATCGACCTCCGGTTGGGGGATAGACGGGGTCGCAAATCTGATGCCAGGGGCGGCAGTCTGCAGTCTGCGGTCAGCAGTCTGCGGTCTGCAGGAATCGTTGGCAGTGTGCAGTGAGTGGTTTCGCGCGTCGCGTTGCGGCCAGTGACCAGTGACAACTGACCAGGGACATCCTCCTCAGCTCGGCAACACGTCTTCGATCTGCAGCGGGGCTTCGGCTAGCTTCTGGCGATTCGACACCACGCACGTCCCGCCGCGCGGGTAGTTCTGCTCCAGATGCTCGATCACGGCGCGCTTCACCTCTGCGAGCTTCGATGCCAGCAGGGCCGCATGGAACTGCTCGCGGCGTTCGCGCGTCTCGCCGATGATGTGCCGCATCAGAGCCTGCGAGGTTGCCTCAGCCGGGCGGATCGGCCGCTCAGCCGTCTTGGCTGTGCTGATGATCGCCCGATCGATCGTCGCCTGCGACCAGTCGGCTTTGCGGACGTAGTCGAGCGTCGCGTCGAAGACCTCGAGCGTCCGCTTTACCCACGGGTCGCGATAGCTGTAGAAGTTCCACGACCGCGTCTGCCCGCTGTATCCGCAGCCGCCGCCGTAGGCAGTGCCTTTGAAGCGGATCTCATCGAGGATGTAATCCAGGCTGACGATCCGCGTGCCCACGCTCAGCAGCGGGGCGTCGGGATGCGACTGGTGCGGCGCGGGAATGACGCGCGAGCAGAAGGCCACCTGCATCGGCGCCGCCAGGCCGTCCATCGGCGGCTGATCCATCGCCGGCGGCTCGATGGCCATGGGGCTGACCGGCTCAGCCCGCATGTCGCGGCTCCACGATTCGATCGTACGCCGTACGAGATCGGCGACCGACGATGTGCCCGTGAAGCTCACCGTCAGCCCGGAGCGGTTCAGCATCTGAGCACGGATGGCTTCCAGGTGCTGGACGATCTCCTGCTGCCTGGCGTCGAAATTGTCCGACAGCGACGTGATCAGCCGCGTCTGCGGCAGGCCGCTGAGGATGTGCGACGCATACGACTCGGCGTTCAGCGCTCGCGCCGCGTGACGCTGCGCCAGTGTCAGGCCGTTCTCCACGATGGCGGTGCGATGCATCGCAGCCGTCTGCGCCAGCACGTCGCGCAGCCGCTCGGAATCCCGCGGATCGAGCTCGAAGATCAGATCCCGCAGCACCTCCAGCGCCTGTTCGGCGTGATCGTCCAGGAACTTCACGGCGAACTGGGCCCGCCGCATGCACTGGCTGGCGTCGACGACACTGGTCGTGCAATACGGATTGAAGCTGACGCCGCCGGTATGGGCTGCGATCCGCTCAGCCATTTGGATGTACGATTGGCCGGCTGCGCCCATCTTGCGCACGCAGTCGCCGTACAGCGGCAGGTACTGCAGCAGCTCCAGCGGCAGGTGCGACAGGTCAAAGTCGATGACGATGTAGTTCACGCCATTGGCAAAGACGTCGTTGACCAGCAACTCCACACCGCTGTCGAGCTTCTCGACGGTGGTGGGGATGTGTCTCGGCTTGGGGGGCAGATCCGACACCTTCAGTTGCGGCAGCGTAGCCAGCGCCTCAGGCGAGTTGGGCGTGGCAGCGAGACGGTCGAGTTCCTCGGCCGTCTGCGCGATGCGCTTCAGTTCGGCTTCGGAGAGCCGGGCGCGGATCTGCTTGAGCTTCTGGGTGATCTCGGCTTGCTGTTTCTGCTCAAGCTCCGGATCGGGGACGAACGTGAGCGTGATGCGGTGCGGATTGTCGATAAGGCGCTGCTGGATCAGCCGTGTGAAGATCGCGGGATCGGTCGCGTACTGCTGCTTGATGGCCTCCAGGTGTTCGGCGGCGCGCACAAGATCCAGCGGATCCTTACCGTGGATCCACAACGGCTTGACCGCGCCAAGCTGCCGCAGAGGGTAGTTCGATCCGATCTCCAGGTGCGAATAGGCCAACTGCTGGAACGCCGCTTCGACGCTCTCGCGCGGCATGCCCTCGGCGACGATGCGCTTGAGGGTGTCGAGCACGAGATTGACGAAGGCGTCCTTGCGATCGGCTTCGCTGCCCTTGATGCCCACATGGAACGACGACTGCTTCAAGCCGTCGTGATATCCGCTGTGCGTGAGATCGGCGCCCAGCTTCGAATCGATGATCGCCTTGCGCAGCGGCGCGGCCTGATGGCCGAGCAGCACGGCTTCGATCACGGAGAAGGCCATGATATCGCGTGCGTCCGTGCCGTCGCCGGTCAGCCAGTTGACGGTGATCCATGTCTTGCCAGCCGTCGGCTCGCCGGGCGTGATGGGGTAGGGCACGACCTCTTCCCGCGGCTGGGTCCACGTCGGCTGCAACGGGATCGTCGCATCGACCGGCCGACGGTCAAACGGCTGAAGCTTCTCAGCCAGCCACAGCAGGTGATCGGTCGTCGGGATATCGCCGTAGAGGAAGATGTAGGCGTTGGACGGATGGTAGTAGCGCGCGTGGAAGTCCTTGAACTGCGCGTAGGTCAGATCGGGGATGGCTTCGGGCGTACCGCCGGACTCGCGGCCGTAGGGCGTATCTGGATAGAGCCGACGGAAGCTCGCCCGGCCGACGATCGAGTTGACGCTGGAGAACGCCCCCTTCATTTCGTTGTAGACGATGCCCTTGATGATCAGCTCGCCCAGCGGGTTGTTGCGGTCCGCCGGCTCGAGGTGATGCGCTTCGCGCAGGAAGGTCATCTCGGTGAGCGTCGGATAGAAGACGGCATCCCAGTAGACCTCCGAGAGGTTGCGGAAATCCTGCCGCACGTTGGAGGCGACGGGGTAATACGTGCTGTCGGAAGCCGTCATGGCGTTGATGAACGTCGCCATGGACGACTTGATCATCTCGAAAAACGGATCCTTGACCGGGAACCGCTTCGAACCGCCGAGGACGGCATGCTCGATGATGTGCGGCACGCCGGTGTCGTCGGATGGGGGGGTGGGGAAGGTGATGGAGAACAGGTTTTCGCTGTCGTCGTTGTGCAGGTGCAGCACACGGGCGCCCGTCCGCTCGTGCTCAGCCTGGATCGCCACCGACCGCAGCCCCGGCAGCGGGGCGACCCGCTTGATCGTAAACCCGTGCACCACCTGACCTTCGCGCAACTCAACTTCCGGCATGTCGCTCATACAGGAAATCTTAATCGCCACAGCCACGAGTTAACACCCGGGAAAGTCTTTCGCGGCTGGGCTATCTAAAGAGACGAAGAGACAGAGAGACGAAGTGAATCCGGATTTTCCGTGGCACGGGCGTGCCGCACGTGCAGGAATATGCAACCGCAGATGAACGCGGATGAACGCAGATTTGCCAACTGCATTCATTGGTGCTTATCTGTGTCCATCGGTGGTTAAGACTCTTTGCACGTGCGGGACCAACATTATGCATCAACATAGGCGATAGTCGTCCGAAATCGTCATCCTGAGCGTAGCGAAGGATCTCAACCGTCCGAACGCCGAGATCCTTCGCTTCGCTCAGGATGACCTTCGCGAAAGGACTTACGCCGATCATGCATAATGTTGGGGACGCCCGTGCCACCACATATTCTGTCTTCTTCCTACTCCAACACGATGAACTTCGATTTCACCTGCTGCCGGACGTACGTTCGCGTGATGTCGACCGTACCTTCATGCTGGACGCGGCCATGGGTGGTCAGCCAGCGCTGGCTTCGCTCGAAGAGGTGATCGAACTCCTCGGGCGTCATCTGTTTGGCGAAGTAGGTGTCGCGGCGAACGGGGATGATGCGGCAGATGGGCTCGCCTTTACGGATGCGAATGCGCTTCTGACTGGGGTCCAGCTCCAGCACGACGTGCCACGGATAGCTGGCGGGGTACCAGTCGGTGTCGACGACAGCCGTCATCGCCCGCCAGGGCCGCTGAAGGTTGGGGATGTCGGTCATCATCAGCAGCTCGTTGGGGTCGGTCTTGAGGAACAGGAAGCTGCTGACCTTCACCTGATTGCGGATGTGGCGATAGACGTTGTCGGTGATGACGTGGGGGAGGGTCTGGCCCTTTTCCCAGAACCAGGCGTACTGCTGGGTGAGGGGCGAGCCGTCGGCATCGGGGGTGGGGGCGTAGTCGAAGTCGCTGGTGATGACGATGTCCTTCTGCACGCGCCATTGGCCGCGCTCCTGCAGGAAGGTGACGTCGAAGTTGGCCAGCAGGTCGAACCCGAACCCATTGGCAGCCCGAATGGGCGGACATTCCTCCGGCCAGCCACGGCCGGGCCCGCGCTTGATGTACACATCCTTGGCAGGAACGGGGTCAAACAGGTCCTGGCGGAATTTGAAGTAATGAAGCATGGCGGAGTTATACAAGGGCGGGGCGGGAGAGACGAAGAGACAAAGAGACGAAGAGACGAGTGCGCGGTCGGGAGGCGTGCTATGCCTGACATCCGATTTCGGCTGCGCGTCGTCGACGACGGTTGTCTCTACATGGTCGGCCGTCACCAACAGCTACCAGGGCATGGTGTGGGCGACGTGGCTGGGGCGGCGTGTGGTCTATCGGCCGTGGAGCAGCAAGTTTGCACACTGGCGCTATCCTGCGAGCCGGTGGGCGGAAAATGAGCCGCTTGAGGCGGCGATAGGGCGTGCGGTGGTCTATCCGCACGCCCTGGAAGAATCGAGGGAAGCCAACCGG
>CALEKX010000069.1 GCA_937904525.1 uncultured Phycisphaerales bacterium | reverse complement strand
AGAGAAGGCGCACCGGGCAGTGGGCAGTAGGCAGTGGCAGGAGTTGACAGTTGGCGGTAAGAAGCCAAGCCATCTGTGTTGATCGGGGTTCGTCGGTGGTTCCAGCTGATCCGCAATCCGAAATCTGCAATCGTAAGTCATGCTTGGCATAGGCGATTATCTCTGGCGACTGATTCCTGCGAATCCGATTCTGCTGCGCGTGGTGGAGACCGGCGGGAAGCGGAAGCGGGATCTATTGATCCGCTGCGGATACCTGGGACTGCTGGTCGTGGCGGTCATCGTCACGCTGTTTGCATCGCTGGATAACCTGTCCAATGTCGAACTGGGCAAGCTGGCGTCGGCGTCGGGCGTCATCTTCCAGACGATGAGCTACCTGCAGCTCGGCCTGGTCGCGCTGCTGGCGCCGATCTTCACAGCCGGCGCGATCACTCAGGAAAAAGACTCCCAAACCTACGATATCCTGCTGTCCACACCACTGACCAACGGCCAGATCGTGCTGGGATCGCTGCTGTCGCGGCTGTTTTTCGTGATTGCGCTGCTGATCAGTGGGATTCCGATCTTCTCGATCACGCAGGTGTTCGGTGGAGTCGCGGTGCAGTCGATTGTCTGGTCGTTCCTGATCGCAGCCGCGACGGCATTCGTCACCGGCGCCGTTGCGATGGCGATCGCGACGTTTAAGGTCGGCACGCGACGGACGATCTTCAGCTTCTACCTGTTTATCGTGATCTACCTGGTGGGCCTGTTCCTGCTGGATCAACTGCCGTGGTTTCATCCGGTGATCGGATATGAGACCGATTCGACCGGTGTCGCCATCCTCGATGCCAGGGGCAATCCGGTGCCAATCCGGGCGGATACGAGCTTCCTCACTCCGCTGCATCCGTTCCTGGCGCTGCAGGTCATTTTCAATGACCCCAACTACCGCCCGCCGCAGTTAGGCGAGCTGCCAGAATCGCTGCAGGGCTGGCCAATCGGCTGGGCGCTGTCGCGGCCGCACACGTTCTATATCGCGCTGATGTTCTTCATGAGCTTCGTGCTCGTCACGCCGTCGATCATCCTGCTGCGGCGCGTGGCCCAGTCGACACTCAGCCTCAAGGGATGGCTGCTGCAGAAGCTGCATTTGGCGCGGGCGACGCAGAACCGCGCGCCGCGGCCGGTGTGGAATAACCCCATCGCCTGGCGCGAAGCCAAGACCAAGGCCTCGGCCTTCCGCGCGACGCTCATCCGATATGCCTTCATCCTGGCGGGCGTGGGTGGTGCGATCACCCTGGTCGTCATGTACGGCACGACCACCGAGCCCAAGCAGTACATCAGCCGCGTCAGCTACAACCCCAACTACCAGACGCTGGCGATCTACACCAGCGGGACGCCGCAGACGCTCAAGATCGATCCGAGCACCACGCTCATCACCTACAACAACCGGCCGGCTGACACGATGGTGCTATACGACCGGCTGGCTGTGCGGTCATTCACAACGCAGCGCGATCTGCTGACGTCGATCGACCTGATGCCGATCGACCGTCGCCTGCCGGCCAGGGATGCGCGCAACTTCCTGCTGGGGGCGGTGTTTATCGAGTTCGCGGTGATCCTCCTGATCGTGACCAACGCCGCCGCGTCGACTGTCACGCGCGAGAAAGAGGACGGCTCGCTGGATCTGCTGCTGAGCACGCCGATCACCAGCCGCTACTACATCTGGGGCAAGCTGCGCGGATTGGTGATGTTTGTGCTGCCGCTGATTGCGGTGCCGGCGGTGAGCGTACTGCTGTTTGTCGGCTATGACACGCTGCGACGGCTGAGCGGCGGGGAATCGGGCGTTGAATGGATCGTGTTGCCCGAGGCCATCGTGCTGCTGCCAGCCATGATGATCATCGTCTGTGCGTTTGCCGCCATTCTGGGGATGAACATGTCGCTGCGCCTGCGGCGAACGGTGATGGCTGTGATGAGCAGCGTGGGGATCGTGGTCGGACTGTGCGGCCTGCTCGGCTGGTGCGGGTTCTCGCTGCTGGAGAACTCCTCCAACGAGATCTCGCTGGCTCTCGCGTCGTTCAGCCCGTTCACGCTGATCACGGTTCTGATTGACCCGGAGAACTTCGCCGGGCGAATCTTCGATTCGAACTACGCGTATGTCTCCCCCACCGCGGCCCGCGGCATCATGTTCACCGGCACAACGATAGCCGTCGGTCTCTACGCGGTGATCGTGTGGGCGATGTATCGCTCGATGGTCAAGAACTTCGACATGACGATCCGCCGGCAGGCGCGGTAGTTGGCTGTGCCCCCTTCTGTAGGGTACATGGTAATGCACCCCGCGTCCGGCAAGGGCGTCGCTATCTGCATATCGGATGACGTTCCAGAGGGGCACATTGCCATGTGCCCCTACAGGAGAGATCACCGCCCTCTTCCCCCTTCGTCGCTCCGTCGCTGCTGCTCAAAACGGCATCGCCTTGCCGAGCAGGTGATACCGAAGCATGGTCAACGTCATCTTGGCTGAGCGGTCGCGGATCATCTCGCGGTCGCCGGAGAAGTTGAAGGTGCGTGCCCTCGTCGCATCGGCAGCCGCGAGGGCGATGCAGACGCGGCCGACGGGCTTGTCGGGCGTGCCGCCTGTTGGGCCGGCGACGCCGGAGACAGCCAGCGCATAGTCGGCTTGCGACAGCCGCCGCGCGCCCTCGGCCATCGCGAGCACGGTCGGCTCGCTGACGGCCCCATGGGCCTGGAGCGTCGCCTCGGGCACCTGAAGCTGGCGCATCTTGGCTTCATTGGCATACGTCACCCAGCCGAAGCCGAACCAACCGCTCGACCCCGGCACATCCGTCAGATACTTGGCCAGCAGGCCGCCCGTGCACGACTCAGCCGTGGCGACGGTCTGCTTGCGCTCCGCCAGCATCGCCCCCACCACTTCCGCCAGCGAGAGGCCGTCGGCGCCGTAGATCAGATCACCCAGGGCCGCCCGGCATGCGGCTTCCGTCTCCGCCAGTTCACGCTCAGCCACGTCGCGCGACGTCGCCCGCGCGTTGATCCGCACGGACACGACGCCGCCGGAGACGGTCGTGCCGACGGACGGGTTGCGTCCCCGCCGCATCAGCTCGCCGAGCATCTCACCGACGCTGCTTTCGCCCATGCCGAAGGTGTGCAGCGTGCGCGAGAGGATGACGCCGCCGTTGCCCGCCGCACGCAGGCGCGGCAGCACATCCCGCTCAAACATGATCATCATTTCCTTCGGCACGCCGGGCATGACGTAAATGTCGGCTTGCCTTGCGGCGCCTTTGGCCTCCTGCGGACGCGGGACGACCGCGTGCATGCCCGGCGCGGTGCCGGCGAGGTTGTCGATCGGCTCGGCGCCGCGCGGGATCATCGCCTGGATGCGGTTGCTGGGCGGCATCTGCCGGCCAAGCCGCTGGAAGAACGCCTCCAGTTGTCGCAGGCAATGCTCGTTCATCTCCAGCGGCGCCCCCATCACATCCGCCAGCGCATGGCGCGTCAGGTCGTCCTCCGTCGGGCCCAGCCCGCCCGTCACCAGCACCAGCTCGCCATGGCCCAGCGCATGGCGGATCGCATCGGCGATGGCTTGCCGATCGTCCGCGATCGTCATGTGCAGTGTCATGGCGATGCCCAGCCCCGCCAACTGGCGCGCCAGCCAGGCTGTGTTGGTGTCCACCGTCTGGCCCAGCGCCAGCTCATCACCGATCGAGAGTATGACAGCGTTCATGTGACAAATCAGCCGAACGCCGATGGCCCGGCGTGCAACGTCGCCCGCCGTCGCCCTCGGTACACTGACAGCATACCGTCAGTCTCAGCTTTTGACCTGCGTCGCGAGGATGCGCGCAATCGCTTCGCAGATCTCGGTGCGGTGAATGCCGTTGAGCGCCAGCGCAAGCTGCGTCTCCATCAGGCCATAGGGAATGCCCGTGTCGTATCGCTGCCCCTGGACGTGTACGACCCAGTATTTATCAGTCTGTTGCCGCAACAGCTCCTGGGCAGCCGTGAGCTGGATCTCGCCCTTTTCGCGGATGTCGTTCTTGATCAGGTACTCCAGGCAATCGAAGATCTGCGGCGAGAAGACATGCTGGCCGAAGTGGCACAGGTAGTTGCCTGCCGGCAGGCCCGGCGTGACCAGTTGCTCGCGTGCCACGTCGATGGAGGGCTTTTCCACGATCAGCTCGGCTTTGTAGATGCCCTTGGCCGGGTCGATCGGGTTGCCGCGGATGGTGCCGAACAGGTGCAGCAGGCGTTCAAGCGTCGGCTGAACGCTTGTGGCGGCGTCGAGCATGTACTGCTCGTAGACGCGGATGAGCTGCCGCGCGCAGCGCTCGCGGGTGTCGGAGATGTAGACGTGATCGCCGAGCATCAGCAGGAACGGTTCGTCACCGACGAACTTCTTTGCCTGATAGACGGCATGGCCGAAGCCTTCGGGCGAATGCTGCTCGGCAAAGTGCAGCCGCTCGCCGAAGGCGGCCAGCTTCTCGGATTCAAGAATCGCCCAGTCTTTCCCGCGGAAGCCCTTGACGTTCTCATCGTCCAGGCGGCGGAAGTATTCGCGATACTGCTTCTCCTCGCCCGGCTGGGTGATGATGCACAGTTCCTCGATGCCGCTTTCGATGGCTTCTTCACCAATGATCTGGATGACGGGCTTGGTCAGGCCGTCGCGGTCGACGAGGGGAAACATCTCCTTCTGAACGGCGGTGGAAGCCGGGTACTGTCGCGTTCCGCGACCGGCAGCGGTGATGACGGCTTTGCGAACCTTGGCCATAGAGCTCCTTGATGAGACGGGAACGCATTGAGGCTACGACCAGACCACCGGACATGCAAGACGAGCGTGCATGCGTCGCGAGGGGACATGCCCCGCGCATTTTCACATGCCGAGCGCGCCGCGACAGGCCATTTCACGTTTGAAAAGAAGCGGCCCGACAGGCGGCATTGCCGCCGCGAAACAGCGGACTTCGTCTCTCTGTCTCTTCGTGTCTTTTTCGACCTGGTTCACACCCGCCGTCGCCGACACAGCGCCAGTCCTCCCAGCACCATGAGCACGGTCGCCCCCGGTTCCGGCACGACGCTCACCAGGCCATGCGAGTACAGCATCGACGTGTCCCAGCTCAGCCCGTTGTCGAGCGCCGGCAGGTCGAGGGTGAATGTTCCGCTCAACGCTCCCCCAAAATCGAACAGGTCAAACTGGTCCCCCTCTGCGGGCGCATAGTTCTCCAGCGTGATGCGGAAGGTGATGGTGTTCAGCGTGATGTTGCCGCCCACAATCAGACGGCCATAGTCCTCCTCTTCCGCGCCGGAAAGAACGAACTCCAGCACATTGCCATCCCGCGAACCTGTCCGCATGTTCCCCTCAATAAGCACCTGCCCGCCAGCAGCGATCATCAGGTGCCCCGTGCCCTCATCCGTCGAGCCGGCGTCGCCAATCACGAGCGAGCCTGCTTCCACGGTTGAGCCCGCCCCGCCGATGACGGCCATTCCATGTCCGCTCGGCCAGCCAAGGATGAGTGACGAGGCCTTCGCCTTGCCGCCGGCCCCCACGAGCAACTGGCCATCGCCCCACCGGCCGACGATGAACTGGCTCGAGGTCTCCCAGATCGCCCCCTCACCCCGGACGATGGCATAGCCCGGCGCATCGACATTGCCGATCTCCGCCAGCGTTGACCAAACGCTGCCGCCATCCTCGACAATCACGGCTGCTCCAAAATCGAAGGGCGATCCGACCGTGATGCTGCCCACATTGAACCAGGTCGATTCGGCCCCGGTGACCATCACCAGCCCCGTCGACTCCTCCTCCCCGCCAATAATGGCGCCCAGGCTGGCGAGGCGGCCTCCGTTTTCCACCAGGATCGATCCTCCGCCCCGTTGACCGACCTGCAGCGTCGACCCGATGGTCCACTCCGACTGCGCGCCCGTGATGATGACCTGGCCGCTGGCGTTGCTCTCGACGCCGACGACCGCGCCGCCATCGCTCGAGACGTCGCCGCCATCCTCGATGACCAGCTTTCCCGAGCCCCACGTGCCGATCTGCAACTGTCCGCTGGCGTGCAGGACCGAGTCGACTCCCTTCACCGTGACCACACCGGTGTTTGTCGTGGGGATTGTCCCGATGAACCCGTCGATCGTCTCAATGCGACCGCCGTTCTCAACCGTCACGGCGCCGGGCCCGACGTCCAGATACTGCGCGTTTGTCCAGAGCGATCCCTGGCCCGTAACGGTCACCATGCCCGGCGTCTGGTAGAAAGCCACGAACCCGTATAGGTTGTACACACTGCCGCCGCCCGAAATCGTCAGCGATCCCTCTCCGTCGATGCCGACCAGCAGACTTCCCAGCATCGACCAGCTCGAGCCGCTGCCGGAAACCCTGACCTCCCCGACACTCCCCGGCCGGAAGCCGATATTGCCCGACTGGCTGAAGGCGCCGCCGCCGTTCTCGATGACAAGCGTGCCCGTGCCGCCATGGCCGACAAACAGGCTGTCTGAACTGCCGAAAATCGCCGCTGCGCCGCTGACGGTCACATGCCCCACCGCGCCGCTGTTCAACCCGATATAGCCGGCGCCGCGCCTCACACTGACGGATCCGTAGGTCCCCAGCGTGCCGGTTCCGCCGTTGCCGATGTAACTTTGCGGTCCGATCAGCAGACGCCCCGATTCGCCGCTCAGCGAACCAACCACCACACCCTCGACCCCGTCGCTGTCGCTGAAGTTGGTCAACGTCAGCAGCGGGTTGTTGGTGGCATGTGAGATGATCAGCCCGCTGGGCGGATCGACCGTCAGCGTGCCGTTGCTGATCGTCGTATCCACGTTGATGACCCGGTCCGCCCATGCCGCGCTGCCGGCCATGCCCAGCCACGCCAGAAGGCCAACTCCCACAAACGGATACGAACACACGGACGATCTGATGGACGCCTCAGGCGCAGACTCTCCCGATCGACGCAGTTTCTGCATTGTCGAGCTTCTCCCCAGCTAAGATTACGAACCGTCGATTTACGGGATCCGCGATGAAGCTGGCACCGCACTCCCCGCTGAAATGCGAGAACATCCCGTATCAGCCGGCCTAACGGCTGGCCGGCTGCCACATGCGGCGCAAAATAACGGCCCGCTCCGCATTCCGTCAAAGCAAAATCTGATGAAAATCCGATCAGCCCCAGCCGTTTCTGCCCCAGCCGGGTGCCCGGCGTCGGCTGGCTGGAGCATTCGGCAGATCCGTTACGATCGGGGCGCAATCGTCTGCGGGCGCCCCGGTCGCCGCGGCGTCTTGACACGTATGAACTGGATGGCTATTTCTGATCCATGGACCACCCCAAGATCCTCACTGACGGCATCACCTTTGACGACGTCCTTCTGATTCCCGCCCGAAGCGACTTCATCCCCGCCGAAGCCGATACGCGCTCTCGGCTGACGCGGAAAATCGAGCTCAACATTCCGCTGGTCTCCGCTCCAATGGACACGGTGACCGAATCGGCCCTGGCGATCGCCCTGGCGCAGGAAGGCGGAATCGGCATCATCCACAAGAATCTGACCATTGAGCAGCAGGCCCGCGAAGTTGAAAAGGTCAAGCGGTCGGAGAACGGCGTGATCGTCGACCCGATCACCCTCCCCCCCAACGCAACGATCGGCACCGCCCGGCGGATCATGCAGGAGTTCAACGTCAGCGGTATCCCGATTGTCGACGGTCCAGGCGTCGGCGACGACCGCCTGGCCCACCGCACGACGGCTGTGCCGGGCCAGCCCCGGCCCAAGCTGCTGGGCATCCTCACTCGCCGCGATCTCAAGTTCCAGGAAGACGACAATAAGCGCGTCGGCGATGTGATGACCCGCGACAACCTCATCACCGCGCCGGAGTCCACTACGCTCGATGAAGCCGAGCGCATGCTCTATAAGGCCAAGGTCGAAAAGCTCCTGCTGGTCGACAAGGAAGGCCGCCTGACGGGCATGATCACGATGCGCGACATCGACAAGCTGCATCAGTTCCCCCAGGCCTGCAAGGACTCGCGCGGCCGCCTGCGTGTCGGTGCAGCCACGGGCGTGCTCAACCTCGAGCGGGTCGAGGCGCTGATCGCCGCGGACGTCGACGTGGTCGTCGTTGACACGGCTCACGGCCACAGCAAGAACGTCATCGAGACGGTCAAGCAGATCAAGAAGCAGTGGGATATCGAGGTCATCGCCGGCAACATCGCAACGGCTGAGGCCGCCAAGGACCTGATCGATGCCGGCGCCGATGCCGTGAAGGTCGGCATCGGCCCGGGGGCGATCTGCACGACGCGTGTGGTCACGGGCGTCGGCGTGCCGCAGATCACGGCGATTTTCAACGCCGTCAGTGTGGCTGAGCCCGCCGGCGTGCCGGTCATCGCCGACGGCGGCATCCGCCACAGCGGCGACATCACCAAGGCTATCGCCGCGGGCGCGAATACCGTCATGATGGGCAGCCTGTTTGCCGGCTTGGATGAGTCGCCCGGCGAGCTGGTGATCCACCAGGGCCGCCGCTACAAGACCTATCGCGGCATGGGCTCGATGGGCGCTATGATCAAGGGATCGTCGGACCGCTACGGCCAGGCCGGCGTCCGCGACCGCGGCAAGCTGGTGCCCGAAGGCGTCGAGGGGCGCGTCCCCTATCGCGGTCCGCTGGGTGATTTCGTGTATCAGCTCGTCGGCGGCCTGCGGGCCGGTATGGGCTACTGCGGCACACGCGACATCGAGTCACTCCGCCGCAATGCCCGCTTCTGCCGCATCACGGCTGCGAGCATGACCGAAAGCCATCCGCATGATATCCTGATCACGACAGAGGCCCCCAACTACACGATCGACAAGCTCACGGAGTCCCGATGATGCGAGCATTCCTCACCGGTGCGGTCATGCTGATGGCGTTCGGGCTGGGCTGTGCCTCCGACAGCGAGCCCGACACCTGGAACGCCAGCCAGCGTCGGGCCCTGGATGACCCGATGAACTACCGCCCGGAGATGAATACGACCGATGTAAGTGGTGGCGAGATCCACGAGTTCGACCGCAAGGGATTCAAGCGGGATCTGGATCTTCTGCTGATGAACTGACCGCGTGGCGGGGCCAGGGCAGTTTCAGCCCTCGGGCAGGTCACAACCAACAGACGGGAAAGGAGTCACATGCGTCGCACAGCACTGCTCTTGACGGTTGCAGCCGTTAGCGCTGCCGGTTGCCAGCGAACCGCCGACATCCAGGCGGATCCGGCATTCAGCATGAAGCCGCTGGTCATCGACCCCGCCATCCAGTACCGCAACTGGGAACCGAGCGTGGCTGAGTATGCCAACGGCGCCGTCGTCGCCGGGCCGACGCTGTACCCCTACGAGACCGCCCGCTACCGCCCCGACTGGCAGCAGTCGCTGTTCGCACCTGTGCTGTTCATCGGGCAGACGGTGATGGTCCCGGTGACGGCCTTCCAGAACAAACCCTGGTCGCCGGTCGTGAACGAAGGTGTGGCCTTCGAGCCGACCTACACGGCGGTCCCGCCGCTGCCGCCCAGCACGCCTGAGGTCTATGCGGCCATCGAAGAGGCTGCCCTGCAGCCGCCTCCGCCGCCCGACACCCCCGCGCCGGCACGCATCCCCGATCGCGCCGCCCCCCAGCCGCGCCGGACGCTGCCGCCGCGCACGTCCACCCCGTCGCAACCGCAGACGCCTGAAGTCCACTTGGCACCGGCCCCGGCCCCCGCGCCGGCGCCCCAGCCGGCTGAGACTCCGGCCGCGACCGATGCCGTCGATCGAGCTGTCCAGCAGCTCACCCAGCCGACGGAGCCGGCGCCGACAACCCAGCCGACAACACTGCCGGAGTTGAACAAGTAGTCGCACCCGTACGAAAGCCGCTGACGATGCAGCTCACGCGCCAGCAGATCTGTCAGACTGTCCCCGGAAAACTCCGCGCCGCAGCAGCCACGCTCGCCAGCAAGCGGGCCCTGATCGGCCTGGACGGCTTTGTCGACAACATCATCGCCGTCGTCGACAAGCGCACCAGCGACCGGGAGTTCACCCCCGTGCGCACGATCGGCGCCCTGGGTGACAAAATCCAGCGTGCCTCCGGCCAAAGCTCCAACTACGAGCTGGTCATCAAGCAGCAGAAGCTCGGCGGCAACGGGCCGATCATGGCCAATGCGCTGGCCTGCGCCGGGATGAGCGTGACGTACATCGGCAGCGTCGGCTATCCCACGATCCACCCGGTTTTCCAGGAGCTGGCCAACCGGGCGGAGGTCATCAGCGTCGCCGAACCCGCCTTCACCGATGCCCTCGAGTTTGAAGACGGCAAGCTGATGCTCAACAAGAACCAGTCGCTGGGCGAGATCACTTGGGACAACGTGCTGTCGCGCGTCGGCGAAGATCGGATGAAGAAGCTGGTCTCCAACGCCCAGCTCATCGGCATGGTCAACTGGACCATGCTGCCACACATGAGCCGCATCTGGGCGAAGCTGCTGGATGAGGTCATCCCCAACATCGAGCGGCACGACCGCAAGCTGTTTGTGGACCTGGCGGATCCCGAGAAGCGCACGCAGGACGACATCCTCGATGCCCTGCGACTGTTGACGCGCTTCCAGGATCAGGTGGACGTGATCCTCGGCTTGAATCTGAAGGAATCGGTCGAGATCGCCGATGTGTTGGGCCTGCCCGGGCGCTCCGAACCGGAAGCCTACATCGAAGACACGGCTCGGGCCATCCGTCAAAAGCTCAACCTCGCCTGCGTCGTGATCCATCCGCGCCGCGGCGCGGCTGCCGCGACGGCGACCGCGTCTGCCCGCTTTGACGGGCCCTTCGTCCGCCAGCCGAAGATCAGCACCGGCGCGGGCGATCACTTCAATGCGGGCTTCTGCCTCGGCCGGGTGCTGGGCTTCAGCCTGGAGGAATCGCTGTGTACCGGTGTCGCCACCAGCGGCTACTACGTCCGCACCGCTCAGAGCCCCACGGCTGAGCAACTGGCTGACTTCATCAAGGAACTCCCCCCGCCGCAGGAGTGAACAGCAAGCGACGAAGAGAAACATCGGCCGCGAAGGCGCGAAGGTCGCGAAGGCCCGGCTGAAGCGCAAAGATCGCAGAGAAGTCAAAGATTGCAAAGGATTGTTTGGTCGGGACTTTTGTCGGTCGATCAGCGCAACTCCTCCTCCGCTGCCGACTTGAGGCTTGTACGCTTGCACCTTGGAGCTTCTTTGGAACTTGGCGGTTGGATCTTGGAGCTTCCGCCACAGTAGGGTCTGCCTTGGCAGACCACACCCCCGCGCATAACCGGCCCATGTAGGGCGAGATATTGCGTGCCGCCGTGGTGCAGGCGCGGGCCATCGTCTTCCATGGCCATCTCGCCATCGATCGGCAGGCAATAGCCTGCCCTACGGCTGCGCCCTTGCATCGAAACACAAACACGGCACGGGCGCCTCGCTGATGCGGGACGCCCGTGCCATGGTGTTTCTCTCGGCTGGCGGTCAACCGTTGATGACGTAGTAGTAATTCAGCACGTCATGCGGCAGGGTCTTGACCGTCACGTCATGGAAGCCGGCTTCGGCAAGCATGCGCAGCGCCGTCTCCTTTCCCCACATCGCCCCCAGGCCCATGCCGTTGTTGGCCAGCGACACGCTCATGCAATGCATGCACGAGATCGTGTAGATAAAAGGGGCAAGAGGGTGCTCCATGTTCTTCTGCACATAGCTCGAGCCGAGGATGTCCTGCATAAGGTACGTGCCGCCGGGCTTGAGGGCGCGACGGATGTTGGCCAGCATCAGGTCCGGCCGAGCCTGGTCGTGCACCGAGTCGAACGTGAAGATCACGTCATACCTGGCGGTTTCGTTCCAGGTGGCTGCATCCTGCTGGCGGAAGGTGACATTGGTCAGCCCGCGGTCCTGGGCTTCGAGAATGGCATCGTTGATCGCATCTTCCAGCAGATCCAGGCCGGTGAAACGGCTGTTGGGGAACAGCTCCGCCAGGTGCATGGTCGCCCGGCCGCGGCCGCAGCCGACATCCACCACGTCGACGCCCTCCTCGAGCTTCTGCCGAAGCCCCGGCGCCAGCGGCAGGATGTGCTCCTCCAACGCCGCGACGACCGTCTGACCGCTTTCCTCAGCCATGACCTCGTTGAAGCGGCGATAGGCTGAGTACGGCACGCCCCGGCCATGCCGGAACGCCTCGACCACCTGGTCCTCAACCGAGCCCAGCACGGCGATCCACTGGAACACCGACGCCAGGTTGTTCGGCGTGGCAGCACGCGTGAGACACGCGGCATGCTCCGCCGGCATGCGGTAGGCGTTATCGACCTCGCGGTACTCGAGAATACCGCCGGTCACCATTGCCCCAGCCCACTCGCGGACATATCGCTCGCTGAGCTCGGCCTTCTCGGCCAGATCACGCGTCGTGATCCACTGCCCGTCGCCCAGCGTGTCAAACAGGCCGGTGCGGTGGCCGATCGAGATCATCAGCCCGATCGCGGCGGAATTGCAGTGTTCCAGCAGCTTCTGAGCGAACGCGTCGCTGCGGCTGCGATCCAATTGTTCCGTCAGATGCGCGATGCACATGGGTGTCTCCTTTCCGTAGGTTTCGTGGGACGCTTACATCGACCTGCGGAACAATACCCCCCCGAGGTCCGCTGAACAGTTGACTTTTGGTCAATTTTTGCTTGACTAGAGGTCAACCTGGGGGGAAAGATCCGCTTGGGGTCCGATCATTCGCCACAGCAACCATCGGAGGCGTCAAGCCGATGAGCAGCACCAGACAACGACTGATCGACACAGCCTTTGAGCTGTTCGGTCGCAGCGGTTTTCATGCCGTCGGGCTGGATCGGATCCTCGAGGAAGTCGGCGTCAGCAAGCAGACGTTCTACAACCACTTCGAGAGCAAGGATGACCTGATCCTGGCGGTGCTGGATCACCGGCACCAGACGCAGGACAAGTACTGGTCGGATCTGCTGCAGCAGATCGCCGGGGATGATCCGCGTGCCAAGCTGTATGCGGTGTTTGACGCGCTGGAGACGTGGTTTTCCCAACCGGATTGGCGCGGCTGCATCTTCATGACGGCGGCTGCGGAGTTCCCCACGCCGCAGGAACCGGCCCACCAGAAGGCAGCGGAGCATCAGCGGCTGTTCCGCGAGAAGCTGCAGTATTTGGCGACGCTGGCGGGCGCGCACGATCCCGCAGCGCTGGCGCACCAGTTGACCGTCCTGATCGAAGGGATCATCGCCTATCGGCACGTATCCGCCGATCCTCGAGCCGTCGAGATCGGCCGGGAGATCGGCAACATGCTGCTGGAACAGCACCTGCCATCGCCCGCCGTTACGGCTCTCAAGCCCCCCACCCTCGCCCCCGGCGCCGTGGCATAGGCCCTGTAGGCAGGCTATTGGCCCGCCTAACGTCGTCGCGCCACCCCGAGAACGTCAGAACCGAAACTCGCGGTTGTCGGTGGTGCGCACCAGCAGAACCATCTCGCGCCCGTCGGGTGGCGGCGTTTGGGTCTCGGTGAACCGGTCGGCTGTCAAATAGCCGAGGCGGATGGACGACACGTCGTAGCGGTGGATCTTCCGCTCCCCGGCGTAGCGGTCGCGGCGCGAATCGATGATGAGCTGTGCGCCGCCCTGCCGGGTCACGAGGTAGAAGTCCATCGGATCCCCCTCGATGGTCGCCATCGGCTTTTTCGCCTCAGCCGGCTGACCGTTTTCCCACGCACGCCACAGGTTAATGCGGATCTCATTGTTGCGAGCCGATTGCTCTTCGGTGATCGCCCGCACGCCGGTCCAATGCAGCACCATCACATCGCGCCCGCGCGGCAACTCCGCGGCGCAACCGGCCATGAACAGCACGAGCAGTACGCTCATCGTCCGGACCATCGGTCGGCTCCTGCGGATGTGGCTTAAGCCCCTTCGATCGGCAGCCCCTGCTCCGTCCAGCCGCGATATCCGCCATCCATCGACCAGACGTTCGTATACCCCATCTTCTGGAGATTGTCGGCAGCCAGCGCCGAGCGGTATCCCCCGCCGCAATACAGCACGATCGGCGCATCTTTCTGCGGGATCGTCGTCTCGATGTCCCGCTCGATGATCCCCTTGCCCAGGTGCATGGCGCCGGGCAGATGTCCTTTGGCCCATTCGTGGTCTTCGCGCACGTCAATCAGATAGAACTGCTCGCCGTTGTCCAGCTTCTGCCGGACATCGTTGATGGTCAGTTCCCGAATGCGCGTGCGCGCGTCATCGACGATCTTGAGGAATGCGGGGCTGTGCTTGGCCATACGCGCCCCACGATAGCAAATGGCTTGCCGCAATCAATCGCCAATCCACAAGGATCAGGCGTCCTCAACCAGCGTTTCGCGAACGACTTCCTCGATGGTCGTGATGCCGTCGTAGATCGCCAGCAGACCTGCCTGGCGAAGCGACCGCATGCCGCGCTTCTTGGCTTCCATGCGAAGCACCTGCGTGCTGGCATGCTTGATGATCATGTCGCGCATGTCGTCGTCGAGCGTCATGATCTCATAGATACCCATACGGCCCTTGTAGCCGGTGTTGTTACACACCTCGCAGCCCTTGCCGTAGTAGAACTTCTGCCCGGCCACGTCTTCCGGACGAAGCTCCAGCTCCATGAGCTGCGCTTCGCTGGGCGTGTACTCGGTCTTGCAGTTGCTGCAGATCTTGCGGACCAGTCGCTGGGCGACGATGCCTTCGAGCGTAGCCGTCACAAGGAACGGCTCGAGGCCGAGGTCCAGCAAGCGGGCGATGGCTGACGGCGCGTCGTTGGTGTGCAGCGTGCTGAACACCAGGTGACCGGTCAGAGACGCCTGCACGGCGATCTCGGCTGTTTCCTTATCGCGGATTTCACCGACCAGGATGACGTCCGGGTCCTGACGCAGCATCGCGCGGAGGATGCGGGCGAACGTCAGATCAATTTCGGGTTTGATCTGACACTGGATGATCCCGTCGATGTCGTATTCGACCGGATCTTCAGCCGTGATGATCTTGGTGCTGGGGTCGTTCAGCTCGCGAAGCGCGGAGTAAAGCGTCGTCGTCTTACCTGAACCCGTCGGACCCGTCACGATCACGATACCGTTGGGCTTGTGGATCAGCCGCTTGATCTGCTGGAGGTCCTCGTCGCGCATGCCGAGCTTGTCCAGGTCGAGCGCGACGTTGGAGCGGTCGAGCACACGCATCACGACGCTCTCGCCGAACATCGTGGGCAGCACGCTGACACGCAGGTCGATCGGCTGGTTGTTGACGTTCAGCTCGATACGGCCGTCCTGCGGCAGGCGACGCTCGGCGATGTCGAGGTTGGCCATGACCTTGATACGCGAGGCGATGGCCGGGGCGATGTGCGCCGGCGGCGGCATCATCTCGTAGAGCACGCCATCGATGCGGTAGCGCATCTTGAACTCGTCCTCGAACGGTTCGAAGTGAATGTCCGAGGCCTTGTCCTTGATGGCCTGCAGCAGCACCAGGTTGATCAGCTTGCGGACGGGGTTCGAATCGGCAGCCTCCTTGAGGCTGTTGAGGTCGATCGACTCGCCGCGGTTCTTCAGGTCGGCCAGCGTTTCGTCGGTCGACAGCTCGCCGAGGATCTGGCCGAGGCTTTCGGTGTCCTTCTGGTAATACTTGTTGATCAGCCGCTCGACCTGTTCGGGATCGGCGATCACAGCCTTGACGTTGTACCCGAACAGCGAGCGCAGATCGTCCAGCGCGCGGAAGTTCTCATGGTTGGCCATCGCCACCAGGAGCTTGCGCGAGGCCTTGTCGAACTCCAGCGGCAGGACCTTGTTGGTCGTGGCGATCTGAGCCGGGACGGCGTCGATGGCTTCGGGCTTGATCTCCCGGCCCTCGAGGCTGACCAGCTCATAGCCCTTCTGGGCCGCCAGCGCGATGTTCAGATCGCTGGGCTTGATGGCGCCCATGTCGATCAGGATCTGGCCCAGGGGCGTGCCGCCGCCCTTCTGCTTCTGGTAGGTCAACGCGTCAACCACCTGCTCGCGCGTGACCTTGCCCATCTTCGTCAGCACGCGGCCGATCGGTCGGCCCTGGAGCTGGTCGATGGGCGGGATGCCGCCCGGACCGGCGGGCGCAGCCGCCGCCGGACGCTGCGGCTGACCGGGCGCGGCGGTTCCATTGCCTGCCGCCGGACGCGGGCCCGACGCCGGCGCTGTGCGAACGCCACTCTGACGCAGGCCGCTACCCTGCGGAGCCGAGCCGGCAGTACCGGCGGGAGCCTTCGGAGATGTCGATCCAGGTCGATGCGCCATGCCGCCAGCGGACGCCTGTGCATGCGGGCGGTGCTGCGGCTGGGGGTCGCCATGATTGGTCGCCGGTGTCGGTCTGGACATTCTGAATCCTTCGCTGGTGCGTCTGTTGTGTTGTTCGTCTGATCAGCGGCGCTGCTGAAGTCTCAGCATGCGCTCGCGATTCGCCTGGATCTGCGCCTGGCGCTCGGCTTCCGACTGCGCGGGAGGTGCCCCGGGAACCGGCCGGGCGCCGTTGGGCGCGCCGGGCGCGGCTGCCCCGACTTCTTCGGCCTCAGCCGAAAGGCCCTCATCGCCGACATTCATGTACCCAGCCCGCTGCATGCGGTCGACCATGGCGCTGGGCACCTTGGACTTGTCGATCGCTTCCTCAGCCGCGATCTTGCCGGCCTGGAACAGCGCCCACAGGTGGTCGTCCAGAAGCTGCATGCCGTACCGCTTGCCGGTCTGGATTTCCGAGTCGATACGGAAGCTCTTGTTCTCACGGATCAGGTTCTGGATGCCGGGCGTCACGTACATGAACTCGTACGCCGCCACCATGCCTTCAGTGTCGACGCGAGGGCACAGCGCCTGCGACAGCACGGCAATCAGGTTGTTGGCCAGCTGCACGCGGACCTGCTCCTGCTGATCCGTCGGGAACGCGTCAATGATACGGTTGATCGTCGACGCGGCACCCGAGGTGTGCAGCGTACCGAACACGAGGTGTCCGGTTTCAGCCGCGGTGATCGCGGCGCTGATCGTCGCCAGGTCGCGCATTTCGCCGACCAGCATGACGTCCGGGTCCTGACGCAACGCGCGTCGCAGCGCCTCGGCGAAGTTGGGCACGTCAACCCCGATTTCACGCTGCACGACGATCGACTTCTTGTGCGGGTGGTAATACTCGATCGGGTCTTCCATCGTGATGATGTGCCGATCGAAGTTCTCGTTGATCCAGTTGATCATGCACGCCAGCGTCGTCGTCTTGCCCGAACCGGTCGGACCGGTCACCAGGAAGATCCCGCGCGGACGGCGGCAGATCTGCTCAGCCATCGACGGCAGACCGATCTGCTCGAACGTCATGATGGTGTTGGGAATACGACGCAACACCAGCGAGCAGTGGCCCTTCTGCTTGAAGATCGCCACGCGGAAGCGAGCCTCTTCGCCGTAGGCAAAGCCGAAGTCGCCTGAACCCTCTTCTTCGTATTCCTGCTGAATACGCTCGGGCGTAATCGACTTCATCAGCGAAATCGTGTCTTCCGGCTCGAGGACCTTGGTCTGCAGCTCGCGCAGATGCCCATGCAAGCGAAGCGTCGGCGGCTTGCCCACCGCAAGGTGAAGGTCCGAAGCTTTGCGCTTCACGCATGTTTCAAGGAGTCTATCGATCTGAATGGTTGCCATTGTTCTCGCTAATTGGTGTTTGGTGTTTCGATGTTTTGATGTTTGGACGTCGGGACCTTACGGGTCACCGCGGACAAATAGGCGTTCAACCGAGGGCTAAGTTCATCCAGCAGCGGGCCGATCGCCGCACTCTGCTCGTCCGATACCAGGTTCCGACGGAAGGCTCGTCTGAGCCAATACCGCGTCTCCAGCAGTGAACCACGAGCAATGCGGATGAAACGCCTGTTCTGTGTTGGGGAGCCGCGACCAGCGCCTTCGGCGATGTTCGCCCCGATGCTGTCGGCAGCGCGCGCCAACTGCTTCCCGATCGTATCGCGCGAATATGCATCCCAGTGCCGCGCCATCGTCCATACACAATCCGCCAGTTGCTCAGCCAGTCGATACACCTCCAGCTTCTCAACCGCCTCAAATCCCATGCGTCCTCCCAAACCGAGGCGATACGCACACAAAACACAAAACACGAAACAACAAAACACAAAACACTAGATAACAATGCCTTCCACCTGCGCCACCTTCACGACCTCTTCCGCCGTCGTGACGCCGTTGAGGACCTTGATTCTGCCGTCCTGGAGGAGGCTCTTCATGCCGCCGTTCAGAGCGGCTTTGCGGATCTTGTTGGTCGGGGCGCGTTCGAACGCCAGTTCGCGCAGCTCGTTGGTCATCTGCATCAACTCGAAGATGCCGATACGACCGCGGAAGCCGGTGCCGGCGCAGTGCTCGCAGCCGCGCGGCTTGTAGAGCGTGCGGCCTTCGATGTCCTTGGGCGTGATGCCCGCCAGCTTCAGCCACATCGGATCCGGTTCCTTGTCCGGCTGCTTGCACTTCGGACACAGCACGCGGATCAACCGCTGAGCCATCACCGCCTGGATCGAGCTGGCGACAAGGAACGGCTTGACGCCCATGTCAATCAGACGCGTGATCGCCGACGGCGCGTCGTTGGTGTGCAGCGTGCTGAACACCAGGTGACCGGTCAGTGCCGCCTGAATCGCCACTTCAGCCACTTCCAGGTCGCGGATTTCGCCGACCAGGATGATGTTCGGCGCCTGACGCAGCATCGCGCGGAGAATCTTGGCAAACGTCAAGCCGATGTTCTCGCGCACCTGGCACTGGTTGATGCCGACGAAGTTGTATTCGACCGGGTCCTCGGCTGTGATGATCTTGCGGTCCGGACGGTTCAGATCGTTAAGCGCGCCGTAGAGCGTCGTCGTCTTGCCCGAACCGGTCGGCCCCGTCACCAGGAAGATGCCGTTGGGCCGGCGGATGATCTTCTGGAATGTCTTGAAGTCCTCTTCATCAAAGCCCAGGTTCTCCAGGCCGATGCGGACGCTGTCAGGCCGCAGAATACGAAGCACCACCGACTCCCCGTGATACGCCGGCAAGGTGCTGACACGGAAGTCGATGTTCTGCTTGTCGACCGTCATCTTGATGCGGCCGTCCTGCGGAAGACGCTTCTCGGCGATGTCGATGCCCGCCATGATCTTGATACGCGAGATCAGAGGGCCTTTCATCCGCAGCGGGATGCGGTCGCGCTCCACGCACTCGCCGTCGATGCGGTAACGCACGCGGACGCGGTCCTTCATCGGCTCGATGTGAATATCCGAGGCTCGGCTTCGGACGGCTTCGCTGATCATCGCCGCCACGAGCTTGATGATCGGGGCCTGGGTCGGGTCGTTGGCGGCATCTTCCCCCATGCCGGCGACGTCGATCGACTTGTCGATCGAGCGGTCGACCGACTTGTCCATCGTCGCGTCCAGCGACTTGTCCAGGGAGTCGCGCAGACGGTCGAGCGTCTTGTCCATCGTCTTGTCAATGGTCTTGGACGCATCCGAGCTGAACAGCTCGTCGATCACCGCCTTGATGCGGCTCTTGGGAGCCAGCACCGTCGTGATGCGTTTGTTCAGGCGGAACTGGAGGATGTCGAGCATCTCCAGGTCCTGCGGGTCGTGGGTGACGACGCGCAGTTTGCCGCCTTCCATCCCCAAGGGCAGGATCAGATGCTTGCGCATCAGCTCATCGGGGATGAGGTTGACGGCATTGGGCGGGACCGACTTCTTGTCCAGGTCGAAGTACTCCATGCCGTGCTGGGCGGCTAGAGCCTTGTAGACCGCGGTCTCGCTGGCCAACTGCAGATCGATCATCGCCTCGCCAAGGCGCAAGCCCTTGGCTTTGGCGTGCTGCAACGCCCGATCGATATCCTTCTGGGTGACGGCGCCCCACTCGACGAGCAGGTCACCAAGCCTCTTTTGCTGTCTTGCCATAGGGGTAATTCCTGAGGAACCGATTTCCGGGCAATATCTGAAGACACTACACCAATACTACATACTACCCCCCTGCTTCAGGGGAGGTTCAACGCCCGGCTCTTTCGCCGCGGGACGCCGCCCAACCCGCCAGGTCGGCGCAATTCCCTTTAGTTTAACGAGTAGCGACACGAATCCTCAAGGAATTTTCGTGCTTTGCACCGCATCGCGAAGGTCCGGATCGCCGCACCAGCGACCCCTGCTGCGCCCGCACCGCGAAAGTTGACACTCCCCAGTGCGGACTTTACCGTCTGTACCAATACTAAAACGCTTTGTGCAACAGGATTTCGGAATGCAAACCAAGACAGCCGTCAGCCGTGCCAAGGCCTATCTCAAGGTCCGTCAGAAATCTGTCCGGACCGCGATGAAGAGTCTGAAGCTCGACGCCCTGTTGCTGACCCATGCGCCAGACCTGGCGTACCTCAGCAATTTCACCGGTGATGATTCGGTCGGTCTGATCACCGACAAGGACATGCACCTGGTCACCGATTTCCGCTATCAGGAGCAGGCTGAGCTGGAAGCCGGCTGGATGAAGCTCACCGTCCGCGAGGGCCCGATGGCCCCTGCTCTGGCCGGTACGATCCAGAAAGCCAAGGTCCGCCGCATCGGCTTTGAAGCCAACTTCACCACCGTCGGCCAGATCGACGCACTGCAGCGTGCCCTCAACGAAGCCGGCGCCAAGGATGTCGAACTCGTCCCGCTCGAGGACGTCATGACCAAGATCCGCATGGTCAAGGACGATCACGAGATCGACCTCATCCGCAAGAGCGTCGCCCTGGCTGAGGAAGCATTCGAGGCTGTCCGCAGCGAAATCAAGGTCGGTCAGACCGAAAGCTATCTCGCCGGCCTGCTGGTCTTCGAGTTGCGATCGCGCGGCGCGTCTGACAGCAGCTTCCCCGTGATCGTCGCGGCCGCAGCCGCCAGCTCGCTGCCCCACTACCGCCCCACAGAGGCCCTGGTCCAGCGCGATCAGCCGCTGCTGATCGACTGGGGCGCGCTGTTTAAGGGTTATTGCTCGGACCTGACACGCACGCTGATGATCGGCCGGGTCCCGCCCAAGATGAAGGAGATCTACAACATCGTGCTGGAGGCCCAGCAGGCTGCCGTCTCCTTCCTCCGCCCCGGCGTGACGACCACTCAAGCCGACCGCGTCGCCCGCGATGTCATCGAGAAGGCCGGTTACGGCAAATACTTCGGCCATGGCCTGGGCCATGGCATCGGGCGAGAGATCCACGAACTGCCGTCGCTGCGCAAGCTTGGCGGCGAAGAGGAACTCCGCCCGGGCATGATCGTCACCGTCGAGCCGGGCATCTATCTGCCCGGCGTCGGCGGCGTGCGGATCGAAGACGATGTGCTGATCACCCACAGCGGCTGCGAGGTGCTCTCGAGCCTCGACCGATCATTCGAGGGCAACCATCTGTCGTAAGCCCTGCGGGTATCCGCGGCTGGCGGTCAGGGAATGACCCAGCCAGCAGCGGCTAGTGACTACCAAAGAGGATCTGCCTTGAAACGGAACAAGAAAACGAACGACGCAAAGAAAGCAAAACCCGCCAAGTCCGCGGCTTCGACAGGCCCGATGGACGTCGATCTGCTCCAGCGGATCGTCGATCTGATGGCGTCCAACGATCTGAACAAGGTGGACCTGCGCGACGGCGACAGGCGGATCATCCTCAAGCGTGGCCCGGCGCAGGCGCCGGTCGCGCCTGCGGCCTATCCGTATCCACCGCAGTTCGCAGCGCCGGCAGCGCCGCCGCAACTGCCGGCTGCGCCCGCCGCCTCCGCCCCGGCTGAGTCCGCGCCGCCGGCTGAGGATGAATCCAACCTCGTGCCCATTAAGAGCCCGATGGTCGGGACCTTCTATGCCCGGCCCAGCCCGGATGCCAAGCCCTTCGTCACCGTCGGGTCGCGGGTTGAGGAAGACACCGACGTCTGCATCATCGAAGCCATGAAGGTGTTCAACAACATCAAGGCTGAGACCCGCGGCACGATCGTGAAGATCCTCGTCGAGGACCGCCAGACCGTCGAGTTTGGCACCGTCCTGTTCCTGGTGAAACCTTAAGACAGCTATCAGTTGCCAGTTTCCAGTTGATACTTCCGTTCCCACGGCCAACTGGTAACTGGCAACTCTGCAACTATGTTCTCAAAGATCCTCATAGCCAATCGCGGTGAAATCGCCCTCCGCATCATCCGCGCCTGCCGCGAGCTGGGGGTGCAGACGGCGGTCGTCTACTCCACCGCCGACCGCGATGCCGCCTACCTGTCGCTGGCCGACCAGGCGATCTGCATCGGTGATGCCCCGCCGGCTGAGTCGTACCTCAACATCCCGCGGATCATCTCCGCAGCCGAGATCGCCGATGTGCAGGCGATCCATCCGGGCTATGGGTTCCTGGCTGAGAACGACCACTTCGCCGAGATCTGCCGTAGCTGCAACATCGAGTTCATCGGCCCGTCGGTCGAGGCGATGGCCGCCGTCGGCGACAAGGTGGAGTGCAAGAAGCTGGCGAAAAAGGCGAAGGTTCCGACCGTCCCTGGATCGGACGGCGCCGTCGAGGATGAGAAGGAAGCCCTGAAGATCGCCCGTGAGATCGGCTATCCGGTCATCATCAAAGCCGCTGCCGGTGGTGGCGGACGCGGCATGCGCGTGGCGCACAACGACGTCTCCCTCCGTGCCGGTCTGAAGCAGGCCCAGGCTGAAGCCGAGAACGCCTTCAAGGACGCCACGGTCTACATCGAAAAGTTCGTCGAGTTCGGCCGGCACGTCGAAGTGCAGGTCCTGTGCGACAACTTCGGCAACGCCATCCACCTGTGGGAGCGCGACTGCTCGATGCAGCGCCGCCACCAGAAGCTGGTGGAGGAATCCCCTTCGCCGGCGCTGGATCAGAACGTGCGCGAGGAGCTGTGCGCCGCGGCTGTCCGCCTGCTCAAAGCCGCGAAGTACACCAATGCCGGCACAGTCGAGTTCCTGGTCGACAAGAACCAGAACTTCTACCTGCTGGAGGTCAATGCGCGCGTGCAGGTGGAGCACCCGGTGACGGAAATGATCACCGGTGTCGACATCATCAAGCAGCAGCTCCGCATCGCCGCGGGTGAGCCGCTGACGCTCAAGCAGAAGGATGTGCCGCTCATCGGCTGCGCGATCGAGTGCCGCATCAATGCGGAGGACCCAGCCCGCAATTTCGCCCCGTCGCCGGGGTTGATCGAGGAGATGCGCGTCCCCGGCGGCTTGGGGGTTCGCCTCGACAGCCACGCCTACGCCGGCTATCGCATTCCGCCCAACTACGACAGCATGATCGGCAAGCTGATCGTGCATCGCCCCACGCGCGCCGAAGCGATCGCCACGATGCGCCGCGCTCTCAGCGAGTTCCACATCAGCCCGATCAAGACGACCATCCCCCTGCACCTGCAGATCATGGACAATCAGTACTTCCAGCAGGGCGACGTCGACACCGGCTTCGTGGAACGCGTGCTGCTGGCGAAGTGACAGCTTCCGATCAGCGTTAAGCGCAAAGTCCTCAAAGACCGCAAAGATAACAACGTAGCGAGGTACTGTGTTGCGCCCTTTACGTGGCACGGGCGTCCCGCACGTGCATGATCAAACTGAAAACTGCACGTGCGGGACGCCCGTGCCGCGGTAGAGGCGCTACACCGCAAACCCTCTTTGTAATCTTTGCGATCTTTGCGCTATTCCCATCACCACCCCACCCTTCGCGGCCGCCGTTTCTCCCCCAATGCCCAACTACCACGGCCCCGGGC
>CALEKX010000068.1 GCA_937904525.1 uncultured Phycisphaerales bacterium | reverse complement strand
TCTTCGTCTCTCCCCCATTACAATCCCCCCATGCTCGAGCAACGGACTGCTGAGAACGGGGTGGTGCTGTTTCGGTCGCCACTTCTGGAACGTATTGGCGTGCCGCATGCCTTCAGCACGCGGATCGGGGGCGTGAGTGCCGCGCCGTTCGATTCCCTGAATCTGGGGAATCCCAATGGTTGCGACATTCAGGACGATCTGTCGAACATCGCGCGCAACTACGAGCGGCTGATGGAAGCGTGCGGACTGGCGGGCCGGCGGCTGGTGCGCGTGCATCAGGTGCATGCCGATCGCGTCGTCTGGGCCAATGCCGCAAATGACATCTGCCACGAGCAAGCCGACGCCATCGCCACGCGCGATCCGGCGCTGGCGGTGTCGGTCCGGATTGCCGATTGCGTGCCGATCCTGCTGGCCAGCGACGACGGCCGGACAGTGGCCGCCGTGCATGCGGGCTGGCGCGGCGTCGTGGCGGGCGTCACCCTGCGTGCGCTGGAGCAACTGCAGACGCCGCCATCGCGCGTCTATGCAGCCATTGGGCCGTCGATCAGCTTCGATGCCTTCGAGGTCGGCCCGGAGGTGATCGAAGCCTTTGAGCGGCTGATGCCGAATCCCCCCGTCCGCCGGCGCGACGACGGCAAGGGCCACGTCGATCTGCGGGCTGTGCTGCGGTGGCAGCTCACACAAGCTGGCGTGCCGGCGGATCACATGGACAGGACCGAAGCCTGCACCTACCGCGACCGCGAGCTGTTTTTCTCGCATCGGAGAGACAAAGGCGTCACGGGCCGCATGGCGGCTGTGATTGGGACAAGGGTGTAAGCGTTGCGTATTGATGTTTTGTGTTTGGTTGCCTTGGCTGCAGACTGCAGACCGCAGACTGCCGACTTCCCCACTGCCTGCCGCGCCCGCTGGCCCTTCCACCAATTGCTTGATATATTGTCGCTACGAATCGTCCGATATAGGCGAAGGGATTCGCCCCGTGCCGGCGATGCGGCAGGATGTCATGGATGACGGTTCGGATGCCGCCTGCTCGCCCTCCTCTCCGGCTGCCGCGAATCCCCCGGTGCGATCACTGACGCCATGGCTCAGCCGACCGTCGATCTTCCTGATCCGACCGAGATGCCGACGCCGGACACCGCTGCCAGCGCCGACGATCTGCTTGCGCAACTGGCTGGCGATGAGATCGACCGCCTGCTGGCAGAAGCCGATGTCGAACCGCCGGGCACGTCCCTCCGTTCATCCGACCCGCCGCCGCAGGCTGAGCTCGATGCCCTCGAGCCAATCCCAGCCGATCAACTGATCGACCCTCCACCGTTAACCGGTCTGCCGCGGACACCGCCCCCGCTAGTTGACGCGCCCCCCCCGCCCTCGCCCGCTGCCGCACCCGGTGAGCAGGAATCGACAACCCCGGCTCCAATCGCTGAACCACAGCCGGCTGCGGTCGAAACCCCCGCAGTGCAAGCCGAGGCGCCGGCTCCCGCCACGCCCCCGGCAGAACCCGCCGTCGCTCCACCGCCCGTCTCAGCCGCCGACGAGATCGCCGCCGAGCTCGAGGCTGAGACCAGCCGAACCCCCGCCGCCGCCCCGGCTGAAGCTTCCCTGCCGCAGGTCCTGGATGAGGCCCTGGCGATCCATGCCGCCAGCGACGCCCGCATCCCGCTCCTGCTGCGTCCGCTTGAATGGCTGAACCGCCCCTTCGCCTATATGGCGGATGAAACGCGCAGCCTCCTGGGCAAGGTCGCGATCATCACCCTCATCAACGCCCTGGCTGTGCTCGCTTACGTGCTGTTCTTCCGGCGGTGACTCGTGGTGTGGCTCTGAACCACAGAGACACGGAGGCACGGACGGGTATGGTGATGGATGATTGATTCGCGAGGGATCCGCTCTGTGGCACGGGCTACCAGCCCGTGGATCTCCGTAAATCACCGGCACATCGCCCAAGTCATCTGCATCACGGATTCCACAAGCCAAGCTGCTCTGCGTCTCCGCGTCTCAGCGGTTTTTTGCCCAAATACGCCAAGGCCGTGCGTTTGACGGGGTAGGCCGAAACTGCTAAATTTTTGGCCCCTTGTGGCCGCTGGAGCGTTTACGCGGCGGGCCATTCCCAGACGATTTTCACCGATTCCCGAGAGGATTCAGCCACATGCGAGCAAGCGACATCCGCCGCGGGCAGGCGGTCATTATTGATGGCAAACTGTACGTCGTCGTCAACGCCGACCACAACACCCCCGGCAACCTCCGAGCCAAGGTGCAGTTCAAGCTGCGCGACGTGATCAAGGGTACGATCCAGGACAAGCGCGTCGGCGCCACCGACGACGTCGAAACCGCCACCCTCGATCGCCGCCAGGTCGAATACCTCTACAGCGACGGCGATGGCCACGTCCTGATGGATCTGGAGACCTACGAGCAGGAATCCATCCCGAAGGAAGTCTTCGGCGACGACATCCTCTACCTCAAGCCCAACACGCAGCTCACGGCCCTGTACCACGACGGCAAGATCGTCAGCTACGAGCTGCCCAAGACGGTTGATCTGCAGGTGACCGACACGCCTCCGGGCATCAAGGGCGCCACCGCTACCAACCAGATGAAGGATGCGACGCTCGAAACCGGTCTGCGCACGCGCGTGCCGCCGTTCATCGAGATCGGCGAAGTCATTCGCATCAACACCGAGACCGGCGAGTACCAGAGCCGCGCCTGATTGGCTTTCAGCGGGGTTTGAAAGCGCCGGGGGCGCAGAGACACAGAGCGTTTCAGCGCCGCAGTTTTCGCAGAGACTTCACACAGCACGGGCTGCCAGTTCTGTCTTTGTAACGCAAAGACACGGGCTGGCAGCCCGTGCCGCATATCGCCCCACCCCACGTAGCAATCACCACGCCTCATACCCGATCCCCATCGCCTCAGCGATAAGTTCAGCGATGTGCTTGAGCTGCGTGTTGACGCCGTGACGGTGGCAGGCGCCGGAGATGTTCATCGTGCAGCCGGCGTCATTGCAGATCGTGACGGCTGCCCCTGTGCTGCGGATGCAGGATGCCTTGTCCTCAACGATCGCCCCGCTGATCTGCGGATACTTCACAGCGAACGTCCCGCCAAAGCCGCAGCACTGGTCCGTCTTTTCCAGCGGACGGAAGTCGACATTGCCCATGCCGCGAAGCATCCGCACGGCTTCATCGGTGAGGCCGATGCCGCGGGAGTGGCAGGTGTAGTGGAACGTCACGCTCGTCGGCTGGGGTAGCGCCAGCTTCGACGTATCGAACTTCAGCACGCGGTCGAGGAACTCGACGAACTCGTACGTGCGTGAGCGGACGCGTTCCAGGCCCGTGCGCCAGGCAGGGTCGTCGCCCAGGACATGGGCGAAATGCTCGCGGACCATGGCGCAGCAACTGCCGCTGGGGGTCACGACGTAGTCGTACGGTTCGAAGATCTGGATGAACCGCTTGGCCAGCTCAGCGGCCTCATCCGGCAGACCGTTGTTGTAGAACGGCTGGCCGCAGCAGGTCTGCTTCTGCGGAAAGCTGACGCGGCAGCCCAGACGCTCGAGGATCTTCGTGACCGCGATCCCGACACGGGGATAAAACTGGTCGGTCAGGCAGGTGATAAACAGGGCAACGTTGTGCGACATGGGTGCGGGCAGTGTACAACGCCAAAGCCGCCTTGGCACGCCTCCGCCCCGCCTGTCTTGTTAAGCCGTTTTTCTGCGTAGTTTTACGCTATTTTGACAGCCGGATCTCGCAGCCGTCGCACGGATCTGTAAAGATTTCGCTGTGCGACAGGCCGGCTCTGTGCTAGATCTTCAGCGGATCAGAGGGGGGAGGAGATCGATTTGGAGGCGTGTATGACGCGATGGATTCCGAACGGCTGGATCGCCGCAGGCGTGCTGACGTTTGCGATCGCAGGCCCCGCCCATGCCATCATAACGCACCCGGGAGATGAGCTGCTGGAAGCCAATCTGCCCGCCGGGTTCAACCCGGATTGGGTGGGTCGATGGGCAAGCTCTGGATCGGCGGTTGCTGTGGGTCCGGAACACATCCTCGCAACCGTCCATCAGGGTGGTGGTCTTGGCACCTCGGTGACATTTGGCGGTGTCACCTACAAGGTTGTCGAGCAAACACCCCTCAACAGTGACCTTCGACTCCTCAAGATCGCTCACACCGATGACACGCCCGCCAGCCTGAATGCATATGTCC
The DNA here is from genome assembly GCA_937904525.1 of uncultured Phycisphaerales bacterium. Taxonomy (GTDB): domain Bacteria; phylum Planctomycetota; class Phycisphaerae; order Tepidisphaerales; family Tepidisphaeraceae; genus CALEKX01. The sequence continues at coordinate 33,378 of CALEKX010000068.1, read as the reverse complement.
CGGTCTACAGCGGTACGGGCGAAACGGGGCTTGGTTTCATCATCGGCGGATACGGCAGAGGGCGTGGAGACGATCTGATTAACGACAAGGCGATTGTCTACGGCTATGAATGGGCGAGCGAAGGGAACACAACGCGCCGCTGGGGTATCAATGTGATCGCCGGGTTCGCTACCGATAGCGGGATCGAACACCTCGTCGCGGACTTCGACGGTCCCGGAGCTCCAACCGCCGTCCAGCACGAAGCTATCGCGGCTGAGTACGACTCCGGTGGCGGGTGGTTCATCCTCGACGGCGGCGTCTGGAAGCTGGCGGGGCTGACCCGAGGAGTCACACAGCATCCAGGCACGCCCGATCAGGCATGGTTCCGGGACCCTGTTACGGGCAGTCCCGCTCCAGACGTGATGTTCGCCATGCGCCTCAGCCCCTACGCCGACGTGATCAACCAGATCATCCCCGAGCCGGCGGGGCTGACGCTGTTGGCCGGTGCCGGGCTGCTGATGCTGCGTCGCAGGCGCGTCGGCTAAACGCTTAGCCGATCGCCGAGATCGACCCAGGCATGCAAAACAACATGAACGCGGGCGTTTGGCCCGCGTTCTTCGTTTCCACTGACGGGCGGGATATCTCTCCGCCGCCAGTCACCCGATTCACGTTCAGGATCTCTGACCTTTGCAGGCTACTCCAGTGCAGCCAACCGCTTGCGCGCCGCTGAGAGCCCCGGATCGAGCTCCAGCGCCCGGCGATACTCCAGCCGCGCCTCGGCGGCCCGCCCCTGCTGCTCATGCACGCTGCCCAGGTTGTAGTGCACCTGAGCCGGCGTAAGGACCGCTGACATCTGTTCCTTCGCCTCCTCGATCCGCCCCCGCCGGGCGAGCATCAGCCCGTAGTTCACGCGGCACGGCTGATTGCGCGGATCGATCTCGATCCCCTTGCGATACGCCTCCTCGGCCTCCGCCGGCCGCCCCGCCAGTTCGCAGGCATAGCCGAGATTGCTGTAACCCGTCGCCGGCTGGTCCGTTACGCGGATATACCGCTTCCACGTGGCGATCGAATCGTCATGCTGGCCCAGCTGGGAGTAGAGCTGTGCCAGGCGGAAGAGCGTCGGCTGATGCTTCGGATCGAGCTCCAGAGCGGCTTTGTACTGGGCGAGGGCGGCAGCGTAACGCTGCTGGCTTTCCATGAGCTGCCCGGCTGCGAAGCGCGTATTGGCGGTCGGATCGGGCTCGCGTGCCTGCTCGAAGCGGACGTCCCCGTCGGTGGGAATGGCACTGGGATGACGCGGGACGTTCGTCTTGTCGTCCTTGGCACAGCCGGCGGCAACAACGGCGGCTGCAGCCACAAACATCCAGACTTTCCGGTTCATCACAGTTCCCTGGAATAAGCGAGATTATCGGCCCCACGCGCCAGGCACCTGCCCGGCGCAGCCAAACTGCCTCCCCTGTCCATAGGGAACTATCGGAACCCAACCGATCCGGCCTGCAGAACTTACGGATCATCCCCCGCTTGGCGCGATCCCCCCCGACAGGGCAAATCGCCCCCATTCCCCAACAGATGCGCCATGGCGGCCAGTTGCGAGTTGCCAGTTGTGCCCCCGGGACAACAGCAATCCCACTTCGTCTCTCCGTCTCTTGGTCTCTTCGTCTCCCCGTCTCCAAGTCTCCCCGCCTCTCCCTTCGTCGCTCTGTCGCTTCGACACTCCCGCGACTGACTCAATGAATCTCCCCTTCCGCTCCTTCGATCGTCCCGGTTTCGATCTTGAGGTCGGCGCGGTTCTGGATCTTGTCGACGCGGCCGTCGCGGATCCAGATGATGCGGTCGGAGACAGCCAGCATCTTGTGGTCGTGCGTGGCGCTGATGATCGTCACGCCCTTTTCCTTGTTCAGATCGCGGAGCAGTTCGATGATGAGCTTGCCGGTGTTGAGGTCGAGGTTACCCGTCGGCTCGTCGGCGAGGATGATCGACGGATCGTTGGCGAACGCACGCGCGATGGCGACGCGCTGCTGCTGACCGCCGGACATCTCCGCCGGCTTGTTGAACATGCGATGACCCAGCTCGACGCGCTTGAGGATCTCTGCCGCCTTGTCCTGGGCATCGGCTGTGTTCATCCCCGCGAAGATCATCGGCAGCATCACGTTCTCCAGCGCCGTCTGCACCGGCATCAGGTTGAACGTCTGGAAGATGTAGCCGATCTTGTGGCAGCGCATCCACGCCAGCTCGTAGCTGTCGAGCTGCGCGATGTCGACCTCGTCAATATAAACCTTGCCCTCGCTGGGCTTGTCCAAGCCGCCGATCATGTTGAACAGCGTGCTCTTGCCCGAACCGGACGGGCCCATGATCGAGATGTACTCGCCGCGCTGGATGGAGATGTTGACGCCCTTGAGCGCATGGATCTCCTCGTTACCCATGCGATAGACGCGCTTCACATCGATCGTTCGCACGGTGTATTCCGACAGCGTTCCCGGCTGGGCGGTGGTTTTTTCGGCGGTGCTGGTCATGCTTGCTCCGTGTTGATGTACGACTCGATCAATTCTTCTCCACGGCCCGCTGGGCCTCCTCGAAACGCCGCTGGGCGGCGGCATGGCTTTGCTTGGCGCGTTCGAGGTCTTCCTCCGCCTGCTGGAGTGCCCGGCGCGCCGCCGCGAGGCGCTGCCTGGCGGCGTCGGCGTCCTGTCCGACGTCAGGCGGCATCGGCATGTTGCGCATCTTCGACTGCAGCATCCACGCGTACCGCTCACCCCGGTCCAGCCGCATAGTCTGGTCATCGCCGACCACGGCGACCAGCACCTTGCCGCCCTGCGGCGATTCCACCAGGCGGAATCCGATCGGATCGCCAGCCCGCAGTTCTTCCACGAGGATCGCCGGATCATCGATCCCGGGGAACAGCATATAGGTGCCGTCTTCGGGCGCCGTGCGGACAACCGCCGGCGGGCGGCCCATGTACCGCACGACCTCGCCGGCAGGCCGGCAGCCCGCTGCTGCGGCGGCGATCAGGATTGGCATTATCGCGTAGCGGATCATCAGGTCTCCAGATAGTTACACGTCCGAACGCATCGCTTCGATCGGCTGCATCTTGGCGGCACGCCACGAGGGATACAGCGCCCCCGCCACCGTCAGCACCACGCCGACCGTCAGGCACATCAGCATGGCTTTGAACAGATCCCCCCAAAGCATGTTCTTCCACGCGAAGCTGCCATAGTTGATCGAGACGGCAGCCATGCTCAACGTCAGCCCCACGATGATCCCGATCACCGTGCCGACGATCCCCTGGAACAGGCTTTCGATCAGGAACAGTTTGATGATGAACCCGTCCAGCGCGCCCAGGCACTTCATCGTGCCGATCTCGCGGAAGCGCTCCGTGACGCTCATCAGCATGGCATTGAGGATGCCCACGAACGCCACCAGCAGCGCCAAGCCAATCAGCCAGTTGGTCTGCGTGCGGCTCTGCTCGATCGCTTCCTCGTTGGACGGTACGCCGTTGGCTTCCATCATCGCCAGCAGCCGCTGGGGCGCGGTCTGCTCGTCACGAACCGCCTTGAGCTGGCGCGCCGTGACCAGCCAGTCCTGGAACATCGGCACGAGTTCCGGATTGGCAGCCATCGCCCTGTCCAGCTCGGGCGCCGTCAGCGGCAACGTCATGCCCAGCTCGCGCGGCAGCTCCGCCAGCGGCTTGCCAAAGACCTTCTCCGCATCCCACTTGGGATCGGGCGTGCGGCGGGCCTTGGCGGCCTCAGCCACCGCATCACGAAGGTTCGATGTCTTGGTCGTCAGCTCGTCGCGCAGCGCCTGCTGTTGCTCGCGCGTGACGCTGATCTGCGGGTTGGCGATCCAGGCGCGCATCCCCTTGATCATCGCCTCGCTGGTGAGGATCGACATCAGAAACGCCAATGCCAGCACGATGCCGCTGGTCACCAGCAGGCTTCGGCTCAGCCGGAGGCGAATGCTCTTCCAGGCGATCTCCACCGCCTTGCTCAGCGGCAGCATCGGCTGACGTTTGATGGATTCCTGCGTATTGCTCATCGTCTTGCCGTTGATTCTCACTTACCGCCGGGAGGCTCCTTCAGCGTCATCCCGATCAGTCCCTTGCGCGTCAGCATGTTCAGGAACTGGATCGTCGACACCTGAGCCTCGCGAAGGTTCAGATTATACTGCCTGGACAGCCGGCGGATGATCTGCTGCACGCTGGTTTTTCCGTTGCAGTTGTCCCAGACCAACCGGCCCATTTCGTCCAGTTCAAACGTCTTTTTCGCCCCTTCGGGCATCCGGAAGAACCAGCCGCTCCACTTGGTCTGCCGCAGCTTCACGACCAGGTTGATCCCGCCGTCCTCCCGCTCCTGCACTTCGGCTTCGACCAGGCGCACCGGACGCGCCGCAAGCTGCTGCTGCAGTGTCAGACGAGGTTTCTTACGGCGAAACAACACGGCTTACTTACGATCCGGACTCGCGAGTTCCAGCCCATCCAACCGACTCGATCACGCGATACAGGTCAAGGCCCTGCCCCGCGCCCTGCACGATCACCACACGGTCACGGGTCGGATCGTGCACCGCGATCGTCCGCAGCATCGGCTGCAGAGAGAACTTCCAGAAAAACCGCCTTCGCCGCGGCAACGGCGCTTCGACGCCCTTGAGCTCGCGGCCATCGGGCGTTTGAAGCGTTACCGCCTCGTGCGACTTGCTCGGGCGGTAATGCTTCTTCACATCCCGCTGCTGCTTGCGCAGCCAGTTTTCCAGCGGCATGCGCTTCAGCGCCAGCGTCGCCGGGGCAATCTGGCGAACCGTCAGCTCGCCACGACGACCCTTGAACCGCAAGCCTAGGTCGCCGGCGAACAGCAGCGGCTTTTCCAGCGCCAGATCCGCCGGCACCTGGCAGCTCAGGTCCAGCACCGACCACCACCGCAGCGGCTGATCGCTTTCGTCGACCAGCGTCGGCAGGAGCTGATCCGGCAGGATCCGCTCGCGTCGCCGGGCGTGGTGGATCACCTGGATCAGGCGATCCGAACACCGGCTGTAGGCGATCCATACATCGCGTCCAGGCGGCTCGGGCTCGAGGTACAGCAGCGAATCGACAAACGCCGCGTCAGCCTTCGTATAGGGCTGAGCCTCATCAGCCGCCAGTTGGCCGACCTCGTCCCGCATCGTCCGTTTGATCCACGATGCCGGATCCTTGCCGACGCGACGGTTTCGGCTCCACCGGATGCCCAACCGCGCCCGGTGCAGGTCCGCGAACAGGGCATACCCCTCCTCAAAGGTGCCTTCGAGCTTCACGGGGTTCCAGCGGATTGGCAGATCAATCCGCCACCCCTGCCAGACCACGCGCTGCCGATTGGCAGGTGCGCGGGCGTGATTGGGGTGTTCGGCGGTCATCTGCATCGCATTGTTCCTCGTCGGCTGCCAATGTCCAACCTCCGGCGCTCCATCGCCATCTACGGGGCCTAGCCCGGCAGCAGCCGAATCGACTCAAAATCCAGTCCCATCGAGTTGCGCACCAGCGCAACCGTCAACCACGTCGAAGCCACCGCGGCCTCGCCAATGATCATCCCGATGAAATACGGCCGCGCCGCCCGATACGTCGACGAACCGCCATATTTCACCAGCAGCAGCTTCGCCAGCCATCCCAGCAACACGCTGAACCAGATCCGGCCCATCGGATACGAATAGACCAGCAGGAATCCGACCGGGTGCAGCGGCCAATTCACAAACCGAAGCCGCAATCCGCTCAACGCGGCTGTAACCGCGGCGCCCAAGCCGAAGTTCAGCATGCGGTTGTGGTTCTCCGTCGGTCCGGTGCTGCTGCCGGCGAACTGCCGCGTCGAATCCAGCACCGCGCGCGGCACGTCGTCCACGCCGTAGCTGTTGAGCACCTGCGCTCCGCTGCCGTCGATCGGCGCTGCGAAATTGTACTCGACGTACAGCATCGCCGCCCCCGACACCAGGAACCCGACCACCAGGGCCAGCACCAGCGCCAGCGTAAATGGCACAGCCCGCTTCCATCGCGGCTCAACGTCGTACGCCCGCAGATCCGCCACGCGGTAGGCATTGACGGTGTACGCCGCCATCGACTCCCGCATGTCGTTCGTGAACATGTAGAACATCATGTGGTTCCAGAAGTAGCCGCGCAGGTTGGCCCGCAGCGTCAAAGCTTCCGGAAGATCGTTCAGGGCGTACACAAACGGCCGGTTCAGCGGCGTGTTGATCTGCACAAAGATCAGCCCCGTCTCCGCCACCACCCGCGCCACCACCAGCAGGAACGTCACCAGCAATACCGCCGTCGCAACGGCTGCGCCCAGCGAGCTGCCCGCCTGCCACAGCCAGACGATCACGCTGGCCATGCAGACCACAAATCCCCAGCCGGCGACGCTGTACGGCAGATAGCGGCCCTGAGGCTCGTGCGGCCGCGCAGGCCGAACCATCTGCCGCAGCACCAGCCACCAGTGATGCCGCCCCACCCATACCAGCGACAACGCAAACACAAGCACCGCGCCCAGCGTCTGGTCCGACTGCATCGGCCGCGTCAGCTCCGACCCGAACGCGCCAAACCACATCCGCACGACCTGGATCGCCAGCATGAAGAACCACAGGCTGAACGCGACGTTGGTCTGCAGGAAATACGTGAAGCCGATGACGCTGAAATACAGCGCCGACGTCTTCACCGGCATCTCGATGTACCGCCACGGGTCTTCCGCGAAGATGCCCGACAGGTCATAGCTGATCGGAATCTGCGGCCACTGCGCGTTGTACTGGTGCAGTGCGTTGAAGCCGTGGATGATGAACACGGCGGTGAATGCCAGCCAGAATCCGCGGCTTCTCAGCAGGCCGCTGAGGGCATGCCCCGGCTGCGGCGCCTCGATCAGCGACGCGTATACGGTCGCCAGCGGAAAGGCCAGCCGCTCGTTCTCAGCCCATTGCCGCCGCACGATCACCATCAGGCACAGCAGCGCGCCGTACAGCGCGATCAGAAACAGCCCCCAACTGATCGTCGGCGTCACCCATGCCTGCCACGGCACCGCCCCCAGGCGATCCCAGAAGGACCCATCGATCGGGACATCGGGATTGCGCCCGTAGAAGAAGCTGAATACCGGATCGTTGGCGCGCTCCTGCAGCGTATGCCCGTCGGCTGTGGGAAACAGCCACGCCGGCAGATCGAGCGTCTGCAGTGTGTCCAGCCGCTCGCCGCCCGCCGAAGCGGTCGTGTGCAGGCCGACGAGCATCGTCGGCAGGTATCGCATCAGCCCGCTGCTGGGCAGCGTGCAGCTCACCAGCGTCATGCCCAGGGCCACAGCCAGTTCGCCGGAGCTGAACGCCTGTCGCGGTGCCCAGCGATGCAGCGGCCCGTTGACCAGCATCAACACGACCAGAAAGAACAGCAGCAGCCCGATCGGCAGGAAATTGCCGATCAGGTACGTGTTGTTCATCACGTAATCGTTGTACGCCGTCAGCGAGCAGACGAAGCAGATCCCCGCAAGCCCGAGCAACAGGCTGCGCGGGTTGACGGGCCGACGCTGCGGAAGCTGCTGCAGCAGCCCCGCCGGCGGCGAACTCATCTCCGCTGTCTGATCGCTCATTGCTTTTCGCTCCGCACCGGCTGACCGCACAGGCGATCATCCATCAGCCCGCTTGCCCTCGACTAGAACGTCGCCTGGAACACGCTCTTGCTCATGAACACCAAGCCGAGCGCGAGCATCATCACCAGACCGACGCCGCAGGTGTAACCGGCGAAGAAGACAACGCGGTACTGCGGCCAGTTCTCCCCGAATCGCTTGGCGAAGTAGTAGCGGCCGAGCAACGCGCCGATGAATTGCGGCAGAATCACGTGCGGTGTGGCCTGGTCCAGACCGCGGATCACGCCGTACACCATCAGCACCGGCAGCCCCAACGACGACATGCCCGCGTAGCACACCAGCGCCAGGCCAAGACCGATGAAGAAGAGGTTCGGCTGCCACGCCTGATAGAACGGCCCGCCTTCACCACCGGGCATCGTACTGCTGTAGATCAGGCCCTGGCGGAAGGCGATCAGCTCCCAGTAGGTGTCCGCATAGGGGAACGCGCTGCTGGGCACCGGCGCGATGTTCCAGATGAACTGGCTGAACAGCAGCGTCGCCACCAGCACGATCGGGAAGACGAACAGCTCCGCCTTCACCATCGAGAAGATCTTCGTGCCGGTCAGTTCGGTCTTGCGGAAGTACAGGGTCTGCGCCCCGTAGTTGTGGATCGGGAACGGCGCAAACCAGATGGCTGCCCCCTGGTAACCGGCAAGGATGAACGTCGCCTCCTTCACAAACGGCACGGAGACGCTCATCCCGACGATGCCTTCCATACGCGCCGAGACGTAGCTGATGATCGGCGTGTAGACGAAGCCGTAGAAGAACAGCACCGCCACCAGCGTCGCGTTCACCTCGCTGCCGAGGCCCGCCAGGTGGGCGTGGCGCAGCAGCAGGTACGCCAGCAGGATCGTCGTGCCCGTGGAGACGACATAGATGATCAGCGCGATCCAGATCGAGATGTCGCCGCGCCCGCTGGGCGGGTGGAAGAGGTTGCGCCAGTTGACTTCCGTCGTGGCGATCTCGTCGACCTCACGCTTGCGCTTCAGCAGCCCGCTGAACACATGCCAGAATCCGATCGCCGCGATCGCGGCCGTCAGGCCCAGGCCGAACGAGAAGTAGAAGTCCAGCGTGTTGGAGTTGATCGTTCGGATCGCACCGACGCCCGGCCGCCAGTTGTGCAGCATGCCGGTGTGGAACAGGATCGGGTTGGCGATGATCGTGGCGACCAGGCCGATGAACGCCCCCACCATCGCCCAGAACGGCAGCACCATCCCGCTGATGACCAGCCCCAGGTCGAAGCTGATCATCATCGGCATCGCCGGCAGGAAGCTCTCGGTGTTGCTGGTCAGGTCCTTGAACGGCAGCGGGAATATCTGGATCGGCTCGGGCAGGAACGCGCCCGACACGGCCGGCAAGGCTGCATAGATGACGGCAAACACCATCCCCAGCATCGCGCCGAAGCTGAACACGCGCCAGCGCCACGTCTCCTTGCCGCCGGAGGCGTCAGCCAGCGCCGTCACGCCCATGGCCCCCACCGGCGCCATCGGGAACGGCAGCCGCTCGACGTCACTGGTGATGCGATACATCACGTACCCGAGGCCGAAGTGGTCCAGACGCTGCAGGAACATCGCCAGGACCATCAGGCCGATTGGCGCCAGCCACGCGCTGTGGAAGAAGTTTCGCTCACCCAGCACATCGGGCGATTGCGGCGCGACCCATGTCGGTATCTTGTCGGCTATGCCGAATTGTCTGAACGATTCGCTTTGAACGAGGAACTGCTGCCAAAGCAGCCCCTGGGGTGTGTGCGCACTGACGATGGCGGCCCCCGCCATGTAGTACAGCACGTAGATTTCCGGCCGGGAAAGCTGCGTGAACGACCGCCGGGCGACTTCGACGAACAGGATGATCGTCACCCACTGCGCCGCCGTACCGATATCGGCGCCGACGACCAGGCCCATATACATGCTCGCCGGCGTCATGATCATGCCGACGAACAGGGCCCCGAACATCGCCTTCAGGCCGAACCCGTCTTCCCAGTGGTCCGGCGGCGGCATCAGGTCGCGGAACTGTTTTAGTTCTTTATCTTCCTTCATCGATCGCTACACGTTGGAACCGCCAAGCCCATCGTTCACCGGGCGGCAACGCCGCCCCGAACGCCGAACAAGCCCGAACCGGCTGCGCTGCACCGGCTGTCGCTACGCCAGACGCACCTCCTCGCCCGGCGCCGTCCGTACCACCTGCTCGGTCTTCTGCTGGCTGAACAGGCGGCGGCTTTCCTCGACGTATTCGAGCATCCGCTGCGGCGACAGCGATCGCCACTGGAGGAACTGCTTGCGCAGCTCCGTCAGGAAGGTCCGGTTCATGCGATACCAGCTTCCGTCGTCGCCGCTCAAGCGCTGCAGGATGACCTGCACTTCGTAGATGTCCTCGTACTGCCCGGGGTGGATCATCAGCATCAGGTGCTGCCGCACGCCCAGGTCAAACGGCGTCAGCCAGATGACTGTCTTCAGGCCGCGCGACTCCTGCCCGCTCTCGTCGGTGAAGTGGAAGAACTCGACCTTGCCGGCGGAGAACTTGCCGATCGAGCCTTCCTGGTGGGCTTCGAAGAACTCCGCCAGGTAGGCCAGCGCGCCATCGGCTGCCGTCTTGTTGATCGTGAACGGCAGTTGCGCCGAGATCTCGTCATCCTTGGGCAGCGGCACCTTCCAGGTGCGGTCGATGCTGGGCGCGGCAATCTTGCTGGCAAGGCGCGCCGGAACCAGGGCGCTCAGCAGCACGATTACCAGGATCAGACCCATCGTCAGCATGGCACTTGTGCCGCTGTAGTTCAGCGTCACGCCGCCCAGCAGGTCGAAGTATGACAGCACATACCCCAGACCCTGCCCGACGATGTACCCGAACACCGACCCGATCAGGCCGTAGGTCATCGCCTCAGCCACGAACAGCGCACCCACATGCACCGGCGCCAGCCCAAGGCTGGTGTACACGTGAATCTCGCGCCGCCGCTCGGCGATCGAGCCCATCATCGTGTTGAAGATGATCAACCCGGCGATCGCCAGCGGGATGGCCACCTGCCCCGCGCCGCTCACGCTTGCGAGGTTCGAGGCAGCCACCATCTTCACGCCATCGTCGAATCCCGCGAACAGCGCGACGGCAAACTGCTTGCTCAGCACATCCGCCCACCGGCGGACCTCGCGCTGATCGGCAAACCGCATCGCCACGCTGCGAAGCGAGGCATTGGGCAGCCGCTTGGAGATCTCCGCGGGAACGATCACAAACTGCGTCGCAGACAGGTGGTCGTACGCGCCCGCCAGTTCCGACGCCGTCTCATCGGCATCGAGGTCCAGCGCATCGGAGTTCACATCCGCCAGGCGCCGGCCGCTGGCGTCGAGCGCGCCAGCCGAATACTTCAGCGGCGACAGCGGCTCACCGCTGAGCATCAGCACGCGATTGTCGAACGAGCCGGCATCGAAGATGCTGGCCACTTCCAGCTCCATGCCGCCCAGCAGCACCTTCTCACCCGGCTGGCGAATGCCAAGCTGCTCGGCGATGACATCGCTGATGTAGATGATGTCGCGCTCGCCGTTCTCCAGGCGGTTGAAGGCCTCCTCGCCCAGGATCCGGGCGATCTCCGGCGACAGGCGCGACTCGCCCGGCGACAGGCCGAGCACCGCGTCCGCCGCGAAGATCTTCGGCTGGGCCTCGCCCAGGCCGGCCAGTGCGCCTTCCGCGGATGCGACAGCCGACTCGCGCGGCGACGGCAGGTAGACGACATGAATCTTGTCGTTGGGCTCACCGGCGTTGACGTTCCACCACCGCTCGACCAGCTCGTGCTTGCCCATCACCGCACGGAGGTTGTCGATGGCGACCTCCGGCATCGGGCGGAACCCGCGCTGGCGAAGCATGATGCCCGGATGCGACGCGGCTTCGCCGGTCGGCAGCGTGGTCGTATCCAGCAGCCGGCTGGCCGATGTGAAGCACAGCACCGCGAACGTGATCAGCACGATCGTGATGGCTGTCAGCGCCGTGCGGAACTTGCGGCGACGCATGTTGGCGATGCCCATCGTCACCGCGCTCATCAGCACGCTGGCGCGGGCGAAGCTGGTCGACGGCGCCGAGCCGCGGCCGGAACGGATCTTCTTCAGCTCCGTGTCGAAGCGCGAGTAGATCACGCTGATGACCACGGACGACATGAAGATGATGGCGAACGCCAGAATGATGATCAGCGGGCTGGTCGAGATCTTGAACGCCGGATGGAACGTCCAGAGCACGGCCGTCATGATGCCGAAAATCGCCATGCCGCCGGCGATCTGGCGGTAGATGCTGGCTGCCCCGATCAGCAGGCGTTCCATGCAGAAGCTGAACGGCACGGCCAGCAGCAGCAGGAAGATTGCCGCCCGCACGACGTCATTGGCCATGCTCTGGGCGGCGTCGTAGACGCGGGCCTCAGTAGCCCAGGCGCTGTTCGACTCGCGGATCAGGTAGTCGGCCCGGAACGGCCGCCACATGCCCAGGAATGAGTGCAGATTCAGGTCCGTCGCGAGCTTCATGCCTCGGCCGGATGGATAGACCTGTGCGGCATTGCCCAACTGCTGCGAAGCCAGCTCATGCAGGCGGTTGAGCAGATCGCTCTCGACACCGGCAGCGCGGTAGCTGTTGAGGCGCACCTCATCGACGCGATGGAAGTCCTTGGCGGTTACGACCGTGAGCGGGTCGATGTCGCGGAGCGCCTCGACGCTCAGGCCGCGGGCCATGTGCTGCACTTCACGCGTGGCGACCTTGCGGCCCAGCAGGTCGGGCATGTTCAGCAGCATCAGGCGGTTGCCGATGCGGCCATAGCGGAACAGCAGGAACGCCGCCATGTCCGGCTCGACGAACCCCGCCATGAGCTGGCTGGAGAGCATGACGTTGTACCGCTGCGGCTCGGCGTTGCGCCGCGCATCCAGCGGGATCACTTCACCCAGGTCCTGGAGGAACCGCGGATCATACAGCCCCACCAGCGAGAACTCCGCACAGTTGAAGACCAGGCTTCGACGCGGCGGCAGGTTGGTGCGCAGATCGGCGTAGAGCGTGATGTCAGCCGACTGGCGGCCCAGGTCGCTGGCAGCCGTGATCGCGCCCGTGCCGTCCTCGACACGGTAGACCTGCACAGCCAGCGTCTGCTGCGATCCCTGCAACTTCGGCAGGCCCTCGAAGCGATAGCGGCCCTCGGCGTCGCATTCGACGATCTCGTTGCGACGGACGCCCATCGTGTACGGCAGCACGTGCGGCTGGGGGATCTTCTTCTGGCCGTTGGCGTAGTAGTAGGTCACCAGGAAGCCGGGCCGCGGCAGATCGGGTACCGGCCGGCCCGGAGCAGCGCTGACGACCTGTCCCTCGAAGCTGGTGCGCATCCACTTGGCTTCGGCGGGGTTGCGGAAGTCCGGGTCCTCCCAGACATTGCGCATCAGCACACGCACCGCGTTGAGCTGGGGATAGATCGCAGCCAGGTTCAGGTTCTCAGGCGTGTCCGCGGGCGTATCGCGGCGCAGACGCAGGTCATCCAGCGTGATCAGCGAGAAGCCCGGCGTCGCCCAAGCCCGCGCCAGTTCCGACGCGATCGGCATCGACGCGCACAGCCAGCTTCGCGGATCGCGCACGCCGAACAGCGGGTCGAAGTCGACCAGCGGCGCAATCGGCTCAAACCAGGCATAGGTGGGATCATTCTCGCGCAGGCCGCGGCGGATCTTCTCAAAGCGATCGCGGTAGTTCTGCAGCGAGGTGATCGCGTTGGCGCGCTGATGGAACCCGTACGACAGCGGGCCGATACGCACGCCACGGTCGGACAGATCCAGACCGACGACGCACTCAATCAGGCGACGATCGTTCGAACGCTCGTCCGTGCCCGGCTGAATACCCAGCCGGCCGGCCAGCCATTCATACAGCTCGATGCGCCGAGCCAGCTCCGCGCGCCGCTTCAGATAGTGCTCGCGTTGAGCGGCCATGCGGTCCAGCGTCCGCTGGATGTACTGCCGCGGCTCGTCGCCGGTGAGCTGCGACTGCTTCTGCTGGAAGGAATACTTCAGCCGGCTGAGCTCGACCTGGCGGGCCTCCAGGTCCTGAAGCTGCTGCTTGAGCTCATCCGTCAGATCCTCCTTGCGGAGGACACGCAGGCGGAAGAGCTGGTCCTGCTCCAGGGCCATGTCGGTCTCGATCAGCTTGACGATGCGATCGATCTCCTGGCGATCCTTGGGATTGATCTTCGTCGGATCGTCAAGGTAGGTGGCGATCTTCGCGGCATGGCGTTCGAGCTCGGCGATGAGGGCGTCGATGCTCTCGGTCTTATCGCCGGAGATCTGCTTCTGCCAGATCGAGGGGATATCCGACAGCGCCATGAACATCTGGCGCGTGGCGGTGAACTCGATGCTGTCGGCGCCGCCGAAGAAGACCATGACCGGCCGCTGCGTCGGGCGCGAGGCAAAATCGCGCAGCAGGTTCAACCCGGCAGCCGTCTGGACGGCCTGCGAAGCGCCCTTAGCCAGATCCGGCACCAGGCCGCTGGAGTCATACGGCACGCTGAACATCAGCACGCCGGGGTTTTCGCCCTTCCAGCCGGCTGGGGTTTTCACCCTGCCGGGGACCAGCGCATAGAAGTTTCGGGCGGTCTTTGATTCCCACGCAAGGCTGGCCTTGAGCGTCGCCTCGCCCGTCAGCTCGCCGTTGCGGAGGCGATCGGCGACGGGGCCCTGCGGCAGGAAGAACCGCGGGATGTTGACCGGAATGGTCAACTCGTGGGTCATCAGATCTTTATTGTTAGTCTCGTCGTTGCCCAGGACGACGATGGCGCGGGCGCCGAAATACGACGCCTCCCGCCAGCGGCGGCCGGCTGTCGATTCGATCACCGCGATCTGCCCCTTCAGCGTGGCGGGGTCGATCTGATCGAAACGAGCTTCGTTGAGGTAGACCAGCCGGCCGGTGATGCCCTCTTCGGGGGTGGCGTTCAGGCGGATGTGGGCCGGCCAGAAGGGATAGATGTTGAACTGCTCGCCCGAGCGGGTGGTCAGCGTCGCCGGTTCCTTAAGGACCGGCATCATGACCTGGTATTCGTGGACCTGCAGCTCAACGCCTTCCAGGGCCTCGATTTGCTGCTGGATGTACTGGGCGGCCTGGTAGTACCCCCCCGAACCGACGACGCGGTTGGCGGGTGCGGTCAGGGCCTCGTAGTCCTTGCGAAACTGCTCATCCAGCCACTGGCGGCGGGATGGCTCACTCGCCTGCCCAAGGGCCATGGCCTGCAGCAGCCATCCCAGCGTGACCACAAGGCCTAGCACGAAATGCATGCGTCCAGCCTGACGACTGGCCGAGATGTCCATCCATCGCGGGTTTCGGTTGATCACGCAACAGTCCTGCAACAGAGTCCAACGCGTCGCGAAACTGAGCCGGCCGGAAAGGTCATGCACGGCGTGAGCCCGGCATTATGGCAACTCATCCATCCGAACGCAAAACGATTACACAAAAACGCACCCTAGCCAAGTCCCTGCAACGCCGAGCCTTGCAGCACGAACCGACCCGGCCGATCTCAGTTCTGACGCTGCTGCGCACGCGTCGGCAATGCAGAGCCCGCAAAGTGCATCGAAAATGTGTCAACCTTACCGGCTCCTTCCGCACACCATTACCGCAGGTCCGAGAAAATGTTGAGCGAACCTCGGTGCACTTTTCGTCATATGAATTGCAGATCCGGTGCATGCGTGCCGGGAACAAGACCTCTGGCGGCAGCGGCAAGCAGGAGCGGAACCATGTCTGAAGGCAATGCGCAAAGTGTCATCGCCCCCATCGACGGCGATCTGGCCGATTTGTACCGCAGGGTTGCGACGGATCACACTCGCATCGAGGTAGAACTGCCCGACGGGGATGGCCAGTGTGTCATCATCAGCAAGGATGAGCTACAGGGGCTGGAACGCGCACTGGAGATCCTGGCAGACGGCGAGGGGATGAAAGCCGCCTGCGACAGTCTCAATCGCCTGTGCGAGTTGTGGCGTCAACAGATCGAGCAGCAATCTAACGGTTCCGGCGTTCCGCAGTGACCTGCGAACGCAGGGTTGACGACGCATTCCCACCCGGGGCGGCACTGCTGCGCTCACTGGCGCGAGCGGCTTCCCGCTGCTTCTGAATCTCGTCGAGCACCTGGTCGATCCGCTGCTGCGCTTCGGGCGGCTGGCTGGTGCGCAGCTCGCGCAGAAGACCGATGACCGCAGGCCCCATCGACACAAGCTGCGCCTGAGCGCGATCGCGCAGGCGCCAATCCTCGGCATCGAGATCGACCACCACCTGCTCGATCTGGCGTCGCATGACAGCCGACGGCTGGGGCAGCGGATGATCGTACTTCTCGATCAGCGACACCGGCACGCGCACCGTCATACCGCTCTCGAGAGCAAGGTCCAGCACATCCCGATTGAGCTGCCCGCTGAAGCTCGTGTTGTCCCACATGATGACCTGCACGGCATCGCCCTGCTGCTCGGATCGCACCAGCACCTGCTTGATCTCAGGGCCGTTGACCTGGATCGTGTCGAACCCGGTCTGCACTTCGAGCTGGCCGGTGAGGGTGCCGACGAGGATGTCGCCCTGGCGGACGCGCAGGGTCGGGGCATCGGGGCCGGGGCCTTCCGGCGGCTGGACCATCTGCAGGCGCAGCAGCGACGACGTCGGGAAGCGTGCCGCCTGCGAGCCGGCTGCAAGGCGCATTTCAAACGCCTCGGCCGTCACCAGCCCGGCAAACCGGCTGCCGTCGCGCAGGAGCACCTCATGCACGCGGTGCTCATCGCTCTGGAAAACCAGTGCCGCCATGGCCTTCGGATCGAGCTGGAGCGTGCCGTAGCGGGTCACAACCTCGATCGGCGCCGTCGGCGGCTCAACGGCAACGCGATCGCCCTGCCGCATCAGCACCAGCGGGCGGTCAAAGGTCCACTCATCCAGCTCATCCGAGCGCAGGCGATAGCCGACCCGCGAGATCTGGTTCAGCGGCACCTGAATCTGCTGCCCGCTGGTCAGGTCCAGCGTGATGGTCGATGCCGCGAGCGTTCCGCCGAAGACTTCCCCATCGGCCGTCACGATCAGTTGCCTCGGCTGAACCTGCCCGACGTTGATCATCGCGATCACCTTCTCGACGGGCAGTTCCACCTGGCCGTAGAAGGTCGTCAGCCGCCAGGCATCCTGCTTCATTGTCCCACGGAACTGATCGCCGCCGCGCAGCTCGATTACATCAAACACGTCGCCGCGCAGCACCTCGAACTGGCCAACCTCCAGACCGCCGGGACGGATGTTGACGATCTGTTTTCGCAGCTCCCGCGACACGCCCTCGAGGATGTCCTTGTCCTTGAGCTCAAGAATCCACTTCTCGCCGTCGCGGGCGTTGTCGGCTGTGGAGTGCAGGTGAACGATGGCAACCGTGCCGTTGGCAGCCATGCTCAGCCGGTACTGTGCGGTAATCATGCTGCTGCCCGGATTGGACTGGATATTCGGCTTGACCTCCGACCGCTGCCCGGCGAACACCTCCACAACCGATCGATTGCCATGCGTGGGGGCGATCACGCCGATCGGGCCGTTGCCGGCACGGGGGTCTTCGATGTCCTTCGACCCCTGCAAGCCGTAGCCGACGTTGGTCTGCACCTGCACCATCACCTCGGCTGCCAAGGGGGCCGTGTTGCGAAAGACATCGATATAGCGCACATACCGACCATCATCCATGAGGCGGATACGCCGCTCGATTTCGATCGTCCCGGCTTGCAGGTTTTCGACGACCAGTTCGCCTGTTTTCTCATCGAGTCGAGCCGAGTGCTGGCGGACGTTGGGATTCGCCCCATTGACCATCAGCCGCGCCCCCTGGGCGTAAACCGGCTGATTGCCCTGCTGCTGAAGGAACCCCTGATGGAAGATCATCCACTGGTTGCCGGCGCCATCCATCCCGGCAACATACGGCAAGCCGACGCTGCCTGCCGCGACGCGACGCTGGGCGGCCGCGGGCGCTGCGATCAGCAGCAGCGTCAGGGTGGCCACAAAACCGATACTCATCCCCCACCGCACCGCTTGTAGTCGCATCGACAACCTCCGTCTGGGCGGATTTGACGCCCTGGATTCAAGATAGTTTCGCCATTGTAGCACGTCGGGCCATGTGGTTTTGCCGAATATTCCCAGGCGCAACAGCCCGGCTCGCAACGACCTGTGCCGGCTCGTACAATTCGCGCCCATGAGCTTTTCCACGACCGTTCCGGTGGAGATTCCGGGCGCCCGCTACGATATCCGCATCGAGTTCGATCTGCTGCGCACGGCGGGTCAGATTGTGAAGGATCTGACCGGCGCCGCCAAAGCCGCGATCATCACCGACTCGCACGTCGGCCCGTTGTACGCCGGTGCCCTTGGGCATTCGCTGAAATCCGCCGGCATTGAGCCGATCCTCGCCACGATCCCCGCCGGCGAGGAGCACAAGAACATCGAGCAGATCCTGCCCGTCTACGACACGCTCCTGCGCGCCCGCATCGACCGTGGCACGCCGGTGATCGCTCTGGGCGGCGGCGTGATCGGCGATATGGCTGGGTTCGTCGCAGGAACGGTACTGCGCGGCGTGCCGTTCATCCAGATGCCCACCTCGCTGCTGGCGATGGTCGATGCCAGCGTCGGCGGCAAGACGGGGATCAATCACGCCGTTGGCAAGAATCTGATCGGCGTGTTCCATCAGCCGAAGGCTGTGCTGATCGACCCGCAGGTGCTCCGCTCGCTCCCCCCGCGCGAGCTGCGCGGCGGGCTGGCGGAGTGCATCAAGCATGACATCATCCGCGACGCCGCCGGCTTTGCCGATCTTGAAAAGAACATCGCCCGCACGCAGACGGGCGACCTGCCCTACATCGCCAGGCTGGTGGCGCACAATGTCGCGATCAAGGCGAAGGTGGTTGCCGCCGATCCGCTGGAGCGCGGCGAGCGGGCGCATCTCAACCTCGGCCACACCTTCGGCCACGCGATCGAGACGGTCAGCAAATATGAGTATGCTCACGGCGAAGCTGTCGCCCTCGGCACGGTGGCAGCCGCGAATCTCGCCGTTTCGCTCGGCCTGCTGTCAGCCGACGATGCCGCGCGTATCAAGAATGTCTTCAAGCAGGCCGGCCTCCCAACCGGCGGGATGAAGCTCGATCCCGAGCAGATCGTCGATGCGATGGCTTACGACAAAAAGGTAAAATCCGGCAAAATCCGCCTGGTTCTCCCCAACGGCATCGGCCAGGCCGTCATCCGCGACGACGCCACAAGAGAGCAGATGCTCGCGGCGGTGAAGACGTTGATCGGCTGAGGATTCTTGCCACGGATGGACACCGATAAACACCGATGAAGATGCGAGCTGAGGCAGAGAAAACAGCCACAGCCACCAGGTAAACTAGCAACAGATAGCACAACCTCATCGGTGTCCATCGGCGGCGATATTGAAGTCGAGGTAGCCATGCCCCTGATCCACTGGCTGCAACTGGCGATGACGGATGGGATCGGGCCGATCCTGATGCGGCGGCTGATCGATCGCATGGGGGATGCTGAGTCAGCCTGCGGGGCATCGTTGCGCGATCTGCAGGAAGTGGACGGCATCGGCAGTGCGACAGCGACGAAGATCCACCGCTCGCTGCGCGAAGCCGCCGGACGGGCGGAAGCTGAACTGGCCAAAGCCGGGAAGCTCGGCGTCCGCATCATCTGCCCGGAGGATGATGCCTATCCCCCGCTTCTGAAGGAAATTCCCGACCCGCCGGCTGTGCTGTACGTGCGGGGCGAGCTTCAGCCGCGGGATCTCAATTCCGTTGCGATCGTCGGCTCGCGGCGTTGCAGCCACTATGGCCGCGAACAAGCCGAACGCTTCGGCTCGCTGCTGGCGGGCGCCGGCGTGACCGTCATCAGCGGCGGCGCACGCGGTGTGGACTCAGCCGCCCATCGCGGCGCGATCCGCCATCCCGATGGCCGCACCATCGCCGTCCTCGGCTGCGGCATCGACATCACGTATCCGCCGGAAAACCAGTCGCTTTTCGAACAGATCGCCGCCCGCGGCGCGGTCATCAGCGAATATCCCATCGGCACCCAGCCGCTGGCGGAAAACTTCCCCCGCCGCAATCGCATCGTCAGCGGCATGAGCCGCGGCGTGCTCGTCATCGAAGCCGATACGCGCAGCGGCGCGCTCATCACCGCCCGTCAGGCAGCCGACGATCACAATCGCCCCGTCATGGCCATCCCCGGCCGGGTGGACAATCCCCTCTCCGCCGGCCCGCACGCCCTCATCCGCGATGGCGCGACGCTCGTCACCAGCCTTGAAGATATCCTCGACGCCCTCGGCCCCCTGCCCGAGAGCGTCTATGTCGAACCCGACGCCCAAACGCCCGCCAGCGACGAGCCGACATTGCCCTTCGAGCCCAAGCCGGCTGGCGGCCCCACCGCTCCAGCCATCGAGCTGACAGACCGCCAGCGGCGGCTGCTCGAGCATCTGGGCGTCGATCCGATGAACGTCGACGATCTCGTCGAAGCCACCGATCTGCCTGCTCACCTGGTCCTGCAGGAGATGACCTTTCTGACGCTGAAGGGCGTCGTGAAGCGGAGCGACGGGCAGACCTTCGCCCGTGCCGCGGGGAGCCGCCCATGATCCATCGCTATGACATGGTCGGTTGCCAGGTCGTCCGCCCGTCGGCGGACGGCTCGCACGAGTTGCTGCAGCTCCTGCGCGAGCCGGACGACTATCTGGGCGGCACGTGGCAGTCGATCCGCGGTCGGATCGAGGGCAATGAGACCGCTGCCCAGGCCGCCCTGCGCGAGCTGCGCGAAGAAGCCGGCCTCGTGCCGGTCGAGTTCTACCGCCTGGCCATCCTCGAGACCTTTTTCATCCCCGGCAGTTCAGCCGAGAAGGACATCATCTGGCACTGCATCAGCTTCTGCGCAATCGTCCCGCCCGATGCGCAGGTGCGGCTGAACGCCGAGCACACCGATTTCCGCTGGATTCCGCGAGCCGAGATCGACGCCCACATCATGTGGGCCAGCGAGCGGCCGGTCGTGGCCTCGCTGTGCCGCGATATTCTCGATAACGGCCCTGCCCGACCGCACTTGCGCCTGCCGATCGACGCCGGCTGATGGCGAAACGGGACCCGCCGGATGAGCGGGAGGTCATCCATCATGGACGGGCCGCCAGCGGAGACTAGAATCTTGCGAATATGGAACTGCTGCTGTCGATGACGCTGTTTCTGGCGGTGGGCGTGGCGTTTGTTTTCGTCAGCCTGGTGCTCGGCTCGCTGGTGCGGCCGAAGCTCCCCAACCCGCAGAAGCTGTCCGTCTACGAATGCGGCGAGGTCACCTTCGGGCCGAGCTGGGTGCAGTTCGACCTGCGATTCTACATCGTGGCGCTGGTCTTCCTGGTGTTCGATGTCGAGGTGGCGCTGTTCTACCCATGGGCTGTGGCGTACGGCAGCGCATCGGAACTGGCAGCCGCCTATGGGCTGACAACGTTTGACGTCCGCGCGACGGCGCTGGTGGATCTGCTGTTCTTCTTCGGTGTGCTGCTGGTCGGGTTCGCGTACCTGTGGCGGTTCGGCTATCTCGACTGGGTGCGCTCCACCGCGACCACGAGTATCAAGACCGATTACCAGCCCGGCATCGACCTGAGCGCCCTGGCCCGCCAGGACCGCTGGGAGTAACCCGTCCTCCCCCCCCACCCAACCCGCATGTAGCGCAGGCGTCGGGCCCCCGTTTTTCCCTCCATAACCCACCGGGCATTCGGTCCGCCAAGGCGGACCCTACAGCGCGCAAGCGTGCGTATGGAGCGTAGGGGCGGATGGCAATCCGCCTCCGATCCGGGGCGCAACTGGTGTGATCGGGCGCGAGGCGATCCGCAGGGCACATTGCCATGTGCCCCTACGAAAGCGCATTGCGACATCGTTAAGCGCGAGTCAGGCGCGGCAGGCAACAGCCTGCCCTACACATTGCTTTGCGATCTCTGGGAGCCCACCTTCGCGCCTTCGCGTCTTTGCGGCCACTTACACCGTCACGGAATCGGGAATATCCGCATTGTGCGAGACGTTCTGCACGTCGTCGTGGTCCTCCAGGGCTTCGATGAGCTTGAGAACCTTGACCGCCTGCTCATCAGCCACCGGAACCTGCGTATTGGGCATGTTGGTGATCTCGGCGTTCTCGATCGGGATGCCGGCGGTCTCGAGGGCCTCCTTAACCTTCTGGAAGGCTGTGGGCGCGGTGATGACTTCGAAAACTTCCTCCTCGTTGCGGACATCCTCCGCGCCGGCATCGAGCGCCAGCTCAAGGAGCTTGTCTTCCTCGACGGCATCCGCCTTGATCGTGATGACCCCCTGCTTGGTGAACTGGAACGCGACCGAGCCGCTGGTGGCCAGGCTGCCGCCGTGAACCTCAAAGATCTTGCGCATCTCGGGCGCGGTACGGTTGCGGTTGTCGGTCAGGGCCTCGACGAGGATCGCGACGCCGCCGGGAGCATAGCCTTCGTAGACGACGTCCTCGTAGCTGTCGGCGCCCAGCTCGCCCGTGCCGCGGGCGATCGCCTTCTCGATGGTGTCCCGGGGCATGTTGGCGGCGCGGGCCTCGTCGATGACGTAGCGCAGCGAGAGGTTGTCGCGCGGGTCGCCGCCGCCGGCTTTGGCGGCAATGATGATCTTGCGCGCGATCTTGCTCCAGATCTTGCCGCGCTTGGCGTCGTTGGCTGCCTTTGCACGCTTGATCTTGGCCCAGTGACTATGACCTGCCATCGTGAACCGTACTCCCGTTATTGCTGGTTGTCAGAACGGACGGCCTGCTGGGACGCCTGCGAGGCCGGCTCAACGACGGGCGCAACGCGCACCGTCGCCCCTTCGTCATACTCTCGAATCTTTCGCTGCAGCTCGATTCGCAGATCGCGCAGGTCACTGCGGTCAAGCTGGCCTTCGCCCAGCAGCTCGCGAGCGCGCAGCCATTGGGCATGGGCTTCAGCCGTTCGGCCCAGGCGATACAGCGTATCGCCCAGATGATCGACGACGACCGGATCGGGCCGGACAGCCTCGCCCAGGGCCCGCTCCAGATACTGGCGGGCCTCTTCGAAGTTGCTTCGCTTGTACAGCACCCAGCCCAGAGAGTCCAGAAAGGCCTGGTTGTCCGGCTCAGCCTCGACGGCGACACGGATGAGGGCCTCGGCTTCATCCAGGCGGCGGCCGGCATCGGCCCAGGAGTATCCCAGGTCATTGCTGGCGGCCGCGTGGGTGGGATCAAGACGAATGACCTGCTGGAGCACCTCGTCGGTGACTTCCTTCTGATCGATCACGCCGTACAGGTGCGCCAGGAAATAGAGGACATCCGGCTCATCGGCGGCGGCTTGCCGGGCTGTGTTGAGGACGCGCGCGGCATCTTCCTGTCGATCACTCTGGGCATAGGCTGACACCAGACGCGCCACGACCTGGTGATTGTCCGGATGCTGTTCCCACTCGCGTTCGAGCAGGCGGATCCACTGCTCAGTCCGGTTGCGCTGGGTATACAGGGCCTGCAGCGCGCCCAGGACCTGCTCGTTGTCCCCCGCCTCCTCGAACAACTGCAGCAGCAGCCGCTCGGCGGGGTCATACTGCCGCCCCTGCATCAGGACGAAGGCTTGGATCAGCCGGCCATTGATGGTCGCCGGGTCGGCAGTCAGCCACGTCTGCAGGACATGGATCGCCTGGTTGGCGCTGCGGCGGGCGACATAAAGGTTGAACAGCCGCTCGTAGGCTTCCTCAAACGTCGGATAGTCGCTGACAAGCTTCCAGAGCATCTGCTCGGCCCGGCGGCCCTGGCCCTGGATCATGAGCGCTTCGGCATACGTTAACAGCAGCTCGGGCGTGACATCCTCACGCTTGACGGCGGCTGCCAGGTGCTGCAGCGCGGCTTCGCCCTGGCCCTGGTTCAGCAGGAGCAAGCCGGTCAGCTCCATCGCCAGCGTCTCATGCCCCTTCGCCCGAACGCGATCGATCAGGACCTGTGTCGCCTGGGCCTTCTGGGCGTCATCCAACTCCGGCCGGCGCCAGATGTCAGCCAGCAGCATCCGGTACGACGGGGGGAAGACGATCTCCTGATCGACGCTCCGCTGCAGCGCATCGCGCGACAGCGAATGTCGGTTCCATAACTCCGCCAGCCGTGACACCCAGTAGAACCGGGCCGCTTCGGCTTCGGGCGAGACCTCAAGCTGCTGCAGATCGTGCAAGCGGATGCGCTCACGGCGCGACACCTGCAGCAGGCTGGCCCACAGGCCGGCGGTTGCGCGCATCGTCGCAGGATCGCGCGCAGCCGATTCGATCAGCCAGCGGGCGGCTTCGTGCGTCTGGCCGCGACGGTCGAGGCTCACGACCAGCCGCTCGACGACATCCGTGTTGGACGGATCGCGGCGCGCTGCGTCTGCCAGCAGCCGCTCTGCTTCTTCCGTCCGGCCACGATCCTGCAACTGACCGACCAGGGCCAGCAGGATGGATGGATCTTCGCGGTCGGACCGCTGTTGAGCGCGAAGATCGTCGATCAGCGCATCGGGACCGACCTCGGCATACAGCTCGCGCAGGAGCTTCATCACCGGCTCGTTGCCGTGAAAGCGCC
Source organism: uncultured Phycisphaerales bacterium (assembly GCA_937904525.1). Classification (GTDB taxonomy): domain Bacteria; phylum Planctomycetota; class Phycisphaerae; order Tepidisphaerales; family Tepidisphaeraceae; genus CALEKX01. The sequence goes on along the minus strand of CALEKX010000068.1, from coordinate 9,247 downwards.
GCAGGAGCTGCATGGCGGCTTGGCGCATTTCCTTTGTACGGCCCGCCGCGAGGTACTCGCGGAGCAGACGGCCCTGGAGATCCAGGTCATGCGGTGACAGCTCGGCTGCGGCGCGGAGCGACGCGATGGCGCGGTGGTGATCCCCCCGCCGGCTGGCAAGCTGGGCGATCTGCAGGTACAGCGACTGTGGCGCGTTGGCGAGCATCGCCAGCTCGGGCTGCTGGCGGATGGCGGGCGATGGGTTCTTGATCGCGATCAGCGCCCGCTCATAGCACTGCAGAGCCGCGCGGTCGTAGCCTTCATGCTCAAGGACGCGGCCGAGCAGCAGATCGACCATGGCCGTGTCGGCATCGTCCCGGCCATACCGATCCGACAGACGGGCCAGGCGCAGATGCTCCAGGGCACGGGCATAGTCATCTCGAGCGGCGTAGAGGCGCGCCAGATGCAGGCGGACGGGGATGCTGCCGGGACGCAGCTCGGCTGCCTTCTCGAATGCCTCGATCGCGCGGCTGGAGCCGGGATTGGCCGACAGATAGGCCTCGCCGAGGGCGAAGTAAAGCTCGTAGCTTTCGGCATCGAGCAGGATGGCCCGCTCAAGGTAGCCGACGGCTGCGAAATGCCGATTCTGATGCGTCTCGCCGCGGGCACGCGCGAACAGCTCGATCGCGTCAAGCGGCGGGCGGCCGTCGCGAACCTCCCGCGGTGGCGGAAGCTCCAGCCGCGGCTGGATGTCGCGCAGCGCCATCTCCGCCTTGTCGACCGCCGCCGGCTGTGTGGTGGCGGCCGGCTGGGTCGTTGGCGATGGAGACGACGACGGTGAGGTGGCGCATCCCGCGAAAATCGCGGCGGCTGGTGCAAGCAGGAGGATTCGCAGGGACGGCTTCATTCAGTTTGCCTCTCGCTGGTGCCAGCCGATTATACGCCGCCTCGCCGGTTCATCAGGGAATCACCTTGTTAAGCGGATAGGTAATGATCCCGGTCGCCCCGGCACGGCGGAGCTGAGGAATAAGCTCCCGCTCCTGCCGATCTTCGAGGATGACCTCAACCGCCACCCACTCCGGATCGGCCAGACGGGACACCGTCGGGCTCTTCTCCGCCGGCAGAATGCGGACGATCTCGTCGAGCTTGTTCTCCGGGACGTTCATCTTCAGCCCAACCTTGGATCGGGCGGCGATGGCACCGCGGAGCAGCATCGCGATGTTTTCCATCTTCTCCCGCTTGGCGGGGTTGTTCCACGCATCCTTGTTGGCGATGAAACGGGTGGTGCTGGTCAGCAGCGTGTCGATGATGCGCAGGTTGTTGGCGCGGATGCTGGATCCGGTCTCGGTGGCGTCAACGATCGCATCGAGCAGGCGGGCCTTGATCTCAGTCGTGCCCCAGGAGAACTCGACGGTGACATTCACGCCCTTCTGCTGGAAGTAGCGGCGCGTGGTGTTGACCAGTTCGGTGGCGATGATGCCGCCCTCGAGGTCCTCGGGCCGGCGGATCGCGCTCTCATCAGGTACGGCCAGCACCCAGCGGACGGGATTGACGCTGGCGCGCGAGTATTCCAGCTCGCACAGCTCGATGACGTCGTTCTCGTTGCCGTTCTCGACGACCCAGTCATGACCGGTCAGGCCGCAGTCGATGATGCCGTCGACGACGTATCGGCTGATCTCCTGGGCGCGGAACAGCACAGCCGAGATCTTGGGATCGTCAAACCGTGGAAAGACGCTTCGCTCGGGGATGGAGACGCGGTAGCCGGCCTTGGCGAACAGGTCGACGGTGGCGTTTTGGAGGCTGCCGGAGGGCATGCCCAGGCGAAGGGTGTCAGGCGGGAGTTTGTCAGTCATAGCGTTATCCTGCTCGCGATTCATCCGGAACTACTTCCCCTTCTTCTTCGACCGCGCGGTGGCGGCACGCATGGCGGCGTAGAACTCGTAGCTCTCCTCAGCCTTGAGGTGGTGCTCGCAGAACTTCTGGATCTCATCCACCGGCGTTTCCGGTTCGAAGATTCCGGCTTCGATCAGGTGCGACGCGAGCGTCTGGTCCACGGGGATGGCGTTGGCGGCAAAGCCGAAGAGCATCGTGTAAGCCTCGATGAAGGCGTTGACGCCCGGCAGATCGCGGAGGAACTGCCGTGTCTCGGTCTTGCGGACCGTCTTCAGGCGGTCGAGGCTGAGCGTGTGCTCCTTCTCGAAGATCGCGTTGAGACTGCGGGTAATGATGCTGGCGCGTTCATCGCCGGCGGGATAGCGGCCGCCGATGATGTCCTGGATCTCCAGTTCGGTGGCGACGCGCAGCTCGTTCAGATCGGTGAACTCAGCCTCGATGGCGGCCATGGCCTGATCGGCGCGCTCATCGGTGACATCGTAGGAGAGCGTGCCCTTGACCAGGGCCGTCAGCGGCTCCATCGGCTGGAGCGGCTGAGGCTTGAACTCCTTGAGAACCTTCTTGAACAGCGACTTGAGTTCGTCGGCACGTTTCGTGGCGGTTTTCATGTTGCGATTGGTGTTCGTTGTTTGGTGTTTTGTGTTCTGTTGTTTCGTTGCGGATCACTCATCGCCGGGTGCGGGCGGATGGGTGCCAGCGGCGCGCTGGCGATCGAGTTCCTCGTTTTCCCTGCGGACCTTCTCCAGAAGCTCGAGGGTTTCCAGTTCCTTCTTGAGCTTCTCGTCGATGTGGAACTTGATGAACGGCGTCTGCCGGAGGGACAGCGACTTGTTGATCTTCGTGCGCATCGCGCCTGCGGAGTGGCGCAGGGCGTTGAGGGCGGCCGTCTGCTTGCCGGGCGTGCCCATGATGGTGACGTAGACATCGGCTACCGACAGATCCTCGGCGACGCGGACGCGCGTGATGCTGATCATCGCGTCCAGGCGCGGATCGCTGGCTTCGCGCATGAGGTACTCCGCCAACTCGCGCTGGATCGTGCTGCCAAGCATTTCGGTTCGTCGCGACATCAGTTCTTCCTGCTCGCTCGGTACAACAACCAGACGATCACGGCCACCGCGGTGAACATGAACAGCCCGACACCGGCAACGACAAAAAACTCGCCCGTTTCGGACATCGTTCCTCCCTGGCAGCCTTACAGCAGCTCGATCTGGTAATCCTGAAGGACGGTATCGTGGACGGTCTTCACGAAGTCCACCAGCTTGCTCAGAGCGCTTTCGACAAAACGCTTGTCGTTGGCGACCATCGCGATGCCGATGAGGCTTCGGCGGTGCTCGTCCAGCGCTCCCACCTCGGCGATCGACACGTTGTGCGTGTTGGCGATGCGATCCTTGAGGCTTTTGACGATCCGCCGCTTGTCCTTGAGGCTATCCGCCTGCGGGACCAGCAGCTCCAGTTGAAGTATGCCTATCGTCATAGCAGGCAGCGGGCTTCAGGCAGCCGGCGCACAGCCCTCACGATTACAGATGCCGCTCGATGGTCTCGCGGACGTAGGCCTCGAGGCGGTCGCCGATCTTGATGTCGTCGAAGCCGGCGATCTTGATACCGCACTCCAGCCCGGCCTTCACCTCGCGGACATCGTCCTTCACGCGGCGAAGCGTCTCGATCGACAGATCCTCGTTGATCACGACACCATCGCGGATCAGACGCAGCTTGCTGCCGCGCTGAATATGCCCGTCGGTGACGAAGCAGCCGGCGATGTTGCCCAGGCGCGACACCCGGAAGACCTCGCGGATCTCCGCATGGCCATGGAGCTTCTCGCGAATCTCCGGCTCGAGCATGCCCGACAGCGCCTTCTTGAGATCGTCGAAGATCTCGTAGATGACCCGGTACGTGCGGATCTCGACGCGACGCTGCTCAGCCATCGAACGTGCGGCGTCATCGGGCGCCACATGGAAGCCGATGATGACCGCGTCGGAGGCGTCGGCCAGTTCGACGTCGCTCTCGGTGATCGCACCGACAGCGGCATGGATGACGCGGACGCGAACCTCGTCGGTGTTGTGCTGCGCGACGGTGCTGGCGAGCGTCTCGACCGAGCCCTGCACGTCGGCCTTGATGATGAGGTTGATCGTCTTGATGTCCCCCTCTTTCATCGTGTCAAAGATGTTGTCGAGGGTGACAGCCTGCTTGCTGGCCAACTGCTTGCGGCGGGCCTGGGTCTGGCGCTCTTCGGCGATCGCGCGGGCGCGATCCAGGTCGTTGAGCACATAGAACCGGTCGCCGGCATTGGGCAGCTCGTCGAAACCGCTGACGATGACCGGTGTGGAGGCTGGCGCCTCCTCGATCATCTGCCCGCGATCGTTGACCAGGCTGCGGATGCGGCCGTAGCCACAGCCGGCGAGGATGATGTCGCCGACATGGAGGACGCCGTCCTGCACGAGCACGGTCGCGACCGGGCCGAGGCCCTCGTCGACGCGCGACTCGATCACGACGCCGCGCGACGGCGCGGTCGGATCGGATTTGAGCTCCAGCAGCTCGGCTTGCAGGTCGAGGATCTCGATGAGGTCCTCGATGCCCTGGCCCGTGACGGCGCTGGTGCGAACGACTTCGGTATCGCCGCCCCACTCGACCGGGTTGAGCCCGGCGGCAGCCAGCTCGCCCAGGACCTTCTGTTCGTTGGCGTCGGGCCGATCGATCTTGTTCATGGCGACGACGATCGGCACCTCAGCAGCCTTGGCATGGTTGATCGACTCGATGGTCTGCGGCTGAACGCCTTCGGCAGCCGAGACGACCAGCACGACGACGTCGGTCATGTTGGCGCCGCGGGCACGCATGGCCGTGAAGGCCTGGTGGCCGGGCGTGTCGATGAACGTGACGCGCTTGCGCTGGCCCTCGCGTTCGATCTCGACCATCCACGCAGCCGTGTGCTGGGTGATGCCGCCCGCTTCGCCGGCTGCGACGTTGGCCTTGCGGATGCGGTCCAGCAGGCTCGTCTTGCCGTGGTCGACGTGACCCAGGATGGTCACGACCGGCGGACGCGGAATCAGGTTCTCCGGTTTGCGCTCGCGCTGCTCGAACTCCTTGAGCAGCAGGTCTTCGAGGCTCTCGGCGCCCTTGATGCGCAGCTCGATGCCGTACTCGGCGGCGATCAGCTCAGCCGTTTCCTTGTCGAGGTTCTGGTTGATGGTGGCGAAGACGCCCTGGCGCATCAGATGGCTGATGATAGCGCTGCTCTTGAGGCCGAGGGCTTCGCTGAGCGAGCGGACGGTAATGGGTTCTTCGATCTCGACGGGCTCGCCCTTCTGGATGATGGTCTTGGCAGGCCCGGCGTGGCGGTTGCGCTGCTTGAGATGCGAGTTGACGCCTGCGCGATAGCCGGCGGCTGCGGCGAGGCGTTCGCGACGCTCGATGAGATCGGCGTCGGTGAACTCGCGGAGTTTTTCCTCGGCTTCGCCGCGACGGCCATCGGGGCCGCGACGGCGGCTGGACAGGCTCTTGCTCTTGCCCTTGCGATCCGCCTCCTCGAGGGTCTCGTCGTCGACGATGCGGACACCGCGGCCCTGCTGCGGGCGGGCCTGGGTAAAGCCAGGTGTTCCCGTTGGCTGCGGGCCGACACGGCGCGAGCGCGGCGTCGGCAGGAGGTCGGGCTTCTCCTCGCGGATGAGCTTGGGACCCTGGATGCGAGCCGGTTCAGGCTGAACGAACTGCACCGCCGGCGTGATGGGTTTGCGGGTGGTGGTCGACTTCTTGTTGGGGTCCTGGCGATCGGCGAGGGTGACGGTGGGTCGAGTTTGAAGCTGCCTGGGCTGCTCGGGGGCCTTGGGGGCCGGAGCGGCCGGCGCGGGGGCAGCCGGCTGAGCTGGCGCTGCAGGCGCGGGAGCCTCGGCGGCCGGAGCGGCAGGCGCTTCGGCGGCGGGCGCGACGACCGCAGGCGTCGGCTGGGCCGGGACGGCCGGCTCGACCGGCGTGGGAACCTGGTCGGCGGCTGGCTGCTCAGGGGCCGCAGGCGTGACCTGGACCGGCTGCTCGGACGTAGCCGGCTGATCGGTGACCTCGGGCTGCACGGGTGTGCTGACCTCGGCGCCGGTTTCGGGCGCGGCCTCGCCAGTGGTCTTGGACTTGGAGGACTTCTTGGGCTTGGGAGCCGCCTCGGCGGTGGCGGTTTCGTCGGAGGTTTTCTCCTCGTCGGTCTTGGTCGACTTGCGACGCGTCGTCTTCGGCCGGGCCTTGAGGGCGACATCGACAGGCGCAGCGGTTTCCACCGCGGTTCCGCCGCCGCCGTGGCTGAACCACTCCTTGATCGTCTCGACCAAGCCGAGACTGATGGTGCTCTGGTGGTTGGGCGCCTGATCGCCAAGGCCTTCATCCCGGAGCTTCTCCAGGATAGCCTTGCTGGGCACGCCCAAATCCTTGGCCAGTTGGTTAATGCGAATACCCGACGATTTCTTAGCCAAAACGTTCTCCGCAAAGTCGACCGGCTGGCGGCTGCGATGTTACAGCGGGCGCCGGTGTCACCGTGCTTCTCAATCCTTTTTCCAGACCATTAATACGTCTGACATCGCCGCCTGATCTTCATGATCCGGGGGCGGAAGCAACTTTTTCCACTCCGGTCGCGGCCTGCTTAGCGCTGGGCTTCGGGCGGTTGCTCCTCGCCCTCCGCCAGCGAACGAACTTCGGCCCCTTCGTCCTGCGCGGTGCGAGAAGCCGAATCCTTCACCGCGCCGGCCACAGCCTGCTCCTCGGGCGACAGATCATCGTTGCCGCCGAGGACCTGTTCCTTGTGAACCGTGACCTCGGGGGCTGCGCCGTCGGTGGCCTCCATCGCGCCCGGAACGCTGTCGTCATCGTCCTCGGCTGCGCTATCCTCGGAGGCGGTGCCTTCGCCCGCGCCATCGCCCTGCAGGGCGGCGAGGAACTTCTCGGTATCAGCCGAGCCGGCAGCCTTGGCGCGAGCTTCGGCTTCCTTCTTGGCCTGCTGCTCGACCGCGACGATCTTGGCTTCCTCGGTGCAGCGATCGACGATCCGCTCGGCGAGCTCCTCGCTCAAACCGAGTTCCTCGATCAGCGGCGCGGTGCCGACTTCCTCAATATCGCGAACGTCGATCAAGCCAAGGGCGATGACCTTGTCGACCATCTCCTGCGTCACGCCTTCGACGCTCTTGAGCGTCTGATCCAGACGCTGCACGCCTTCCTGGAACTCCTTGGGCGTCAGGATATCGACGTCCCAACCCGTCAGGCGGGCGGCGAGACGGACGTTCTGCCCGCGCTTGCCGATCGCCAGGCTGAGCTGATCCTCATTGACGACGACCGTTGCCCGGCCGAGCTCGAAGCACAGCGCCACTTCGGCGACTTCCGCCGGCTTGAGGGCGTTGCTGATGAGAATCTGCGACGACTCGTTCCACCGGACGATGTCGATCTTCTCACCGCCGAGCTCATCGACGATGTTCTTGATGCGCGAGCCGCGGACGCCAACGCACGCACCGACCGCATCGACCTTGCTGTCGATGGAGCTGACGGCGATCTTGGTGCGATGGCCGGGTTCGCGGGCCAGGGCCTTGAGTTCGATGGTGCGATCCCCCACCTCGGGCACTTCCCGCTCGAACAGACGGCGGATGAACTCGGGGTGGCTTCTGCTGAGTATGATCTTCACCTCGCTGGGCGTGTCACGCACTTCGAGGATGAGTGCCTGAATCCGCTCACCTACCTCGTGCGTTTCACCCGGGATCTGCTCGCCGCGCGGCATGGTGCCCTCGGCCCGGCCGAGGTTGACCTTCATCGTGCTGCCCTCGAAGCGCGCGACGGTGCCGGTGACGATGGTGCCGACGCGATCCTTGAATTCTTCGTAAATGCTGCCGCGTTCGTCGGCTCGAATGAGCTGGATGATGACCTGCTTGACCGTCTGCGCGCCGATGCGGCCGACGACCTTAAGGTCAAGCGGCTCGCCGTTGCGGGTTGCGGTGATCTGGCCGGTCATGCGGTCAAGGTGCACCTGGAATTCGCTGGTGTCTTCGGTGTCGAAGTGCTTGCGAAACCCGCTGGCGATCGCCTGCTCGATGTCGGCGTAGATCTGCTCGCGCTCGATGCCCTTGTCGCGCGCGATGCCATCTACGATACGGATAAGTTCCTGGCTCATTCAGATGTTCCTGTATTCAGTTGTCAGCGTCAGCCGCCTGAGGCGGGTCGCCCAACTGACGACGGGCCACAGACGACGGACTCCTAATCCCATACAAAAAGCCACCTTCGAAACATCGAAAGGTGGCCCAATGCCTCGATTCGAACCTGTTACATCAACGCGGCATCCGCTCACCGCGAAGGACACCTCCTTCGGGCGAGCGGCGGGCTCACTGGGCCGCGTCCGCGCCGGTGGCGCGGGCCTGTGCCATGCTGTTGCTTATGCAATCGCATGGGCGGGCTCTGTGATGATGCTCAGGTTCATCCCGGTAGCTCCGGGTTCGAAACAATGGACCTTTCGCACATCAACATACAGATTGATGCGCGAACCGATTTTCACGCCGCTTTCGGCTTCGACACGGGCAACCACATGATCGTGCAATGGCGTATGCATGTAGAGGTCCATGTCGTTTCCGAGCGGTTCGATGACGTTCAACGTCATCGGGATCGAGGTGGCCGACGGGTCGCCCTCGATCGGGTGGAGCGAAAAATGCTCCGGCCGGATACCCAGCACCACGTGCTGACCGACCTTATGCCCCAACGCACCATTCAGGTACTTGGGTAATGGAATGGTAAAGCCATTCCCCGGGACCGTCAATTCTCCGGTCTTGACGACCGGTTCGTCGCTGCGCGGGGTACCGTTGGTGCCCACGATCCGGGCATTCTCGAGCTTGCCTTCCTCGAACAGGAGCTGATCGCCCTGGGCACGGATCGTGCCGTCGAAGAAGTTCATGGGCGGCATACCGATGAAGCCGGCCACGAAACGGTTGGCGGGCTTCTGGTAGGTCTGCAGCGGCGTGTCCGCCTGCTGGATGATGCCGTCCTTCATCACCACGATCCGGTCGCCGAGGGTCATGGCCTCTTCCTGGTCGTGGGTGACGTAGATGGTCGTGGTTCGCAGCCGCTGATGCAGGCGCTTGAGCTCGGCACGGGTGGTGACGCGGAGCTTGGCGTCGAGGTTGGACAACGGTTCGTCGAAGAGGAATGCTGCCGGTTCACGGACGATCGCCCGCCCCACCGCGACGCGCTGCCGCTGACCACCGGACAGGGCCTTGGGCTTACGGTCAAGCAAATGTTCGATATCAAGAATACGTGCCGCCTCGGTGACGCGCTTGTGGATCTCGGCCTTGGGCATGCCGCGGAGCTTCAGGCCGAACGCCATGTTCTTGTACACCGTCATGTGCGGGTACAGGGCGTAGTTCTGGAA
>CALEKX010000067.1 GCA_937904525.1 uncultured Phycisphaerales bacterium | reverse complement strand
TCCGCTTCATCGTCGGCACGGTTCCCACGAGCCCCAATGCCGACGAGCGCATCGCCGAGTACGTCTTTAATCTGAAGTGATCATCCGCTCACCATGACACACCCCAATACCAATCCCGCCGTTCAAGTGTCCGGTGTTCATCGGTGTACACGGCCAGCCGAGCTGTCCGCTGCCTGCCGCCGGTTGCCTGCTGGACACCGCCGCCGCGGCAGCGTGCTCATCCTCGTGGTGACGCTCCTTGTGCTGATGGCGCTGGCCGGCACCGCCTACCTGGCGACCGTCCGCACCGACCGCATCAGCACAGCCATCAGCTCCGACATCCATCAGGAGCAGATGCTTCTGGACAGCGCGCAGGCCCTGGTTGAGCAGAAGCTTATCGATGATCTGCAGAGCACTCAGCGGTGGGACCACCCCGAGACGGACAAATGGCTGGCCGATCGCGTGCCCGTGTGGGTGGACATCGTGAATCGGCCCGCATGGCTGTATGTCACAAACCTCGCTCAAACAGCCGACGCCTACCGTCTGGACAGCCCGATCCACGCAGTCTCTGCCCGTACCGGGCAGACGATGCGGAGTGCCGTCGCACTTGAGCCAGTCATCGACAACGGGGCGCCCCTGTTCCGGCTTGTCGGCCCCGGGGGCTACCTGAGCTTCATCGACGACGATGGCAATCCTCACAACGCCTGGCCGGCTGCCGATGCCGATGGCGACGATATCCCCGATTCCCCCTATTTCCGCCTGCCCATCGCTCCCATCGACGGCGTGACCTACTACATGGCCGCCCGCATCATCGACAATACGGCAGCCATCAATGTCAACACCGCATGGGATCGCGAGGCCGATTACGCGATCGGTACCGGGAACCCGATCGAGAATCTGGGCTTCTTCCCGTCGAGCATCGGCCTGGGGCAGTTGCTCTATCCCGGCTCGGGGGTCAACAGTGCGGCCAGGCAAATGGGCCGCATCAACCAGTACCGTTTCGGGTTCACGGCCGGGGTCTTCCTGCCGGATATCGCGCCGATGCAGGACTGGGATTGGAATGCGGGGGTGCTCCGACCCGCGCCACAGGAACTCATGGAGTTCTACTCGCTAGGCGACGCGCTCTGGCATCAACTGGGGCGGCGCATCGACAACCCGGGACATCGCTTTGCTGATGAGGGCAAGCCGGAAGCCAACGCGCGGTTCCGCGCGTACACCATCTCCGACATGGTCGCCCTGGCCTATCGGTTCTGCATGCGCAACCCCAAAGTGCCTCCGAGCACGCTCGAAGCGCCCACCTCGCTTGGGCACTGGGGGATTTCAGCCTCGGTGTACGACCATCCCAACATCCGTGACGTCGGCTACTACGCGACGGTGGCCGATCCCGTGCTGGCATGGTTCGGCGACAACTTTGATTTCGACAATCAGGTCCCCGGTAACAGTGATAGCCGTCCCGTCCGCACGCTGCTGGTGACGCACAACCCGGTCTCCACGCTCGCCCCGCCGGTTGCGATGTCGGGAACGGTCGCTGTCCCGGCTGGAATGGCCCCGTATACCGGCCAGCCAGTTCCGAAGGCCAACGTGAATACGGCCTCCTTCGAAGAACTGTGGCGGGCCTACTGGAACGTCATGCGCAACGCCGGCGGCGCGCCGGTCCCCACCGAAGCTGCGACCCGCATGTTCCGGCCCGCGATGCGCGGCTCTCCGGCGCCGGGCGACTGGACGCCCTATGAGCAACTCGTGCTTCGCGCAGCCATCGCCGCCGTCAACACGATCGATCTGCGCGACGCTGACGACCACGTGACCTGGCGCGACGTGCAGATCGGCAATTACATTGTCACGGTCTACGGCACCGAGAAGCAGCCGTTCATCACCGAAGCCGTCGTCTACCTTCAGGATTCCGATGCGGGCGATGACTGGATCGGCATCGAGCTGTACAACCCCTACCCGCTGCCCACTGCCGGCCCGATCGACATCAGCGGCTGGCAGTTGGCATGGTTTGACCGCGGCACCGGCGCGCTGCACACGCTGCACACGTTCCCAGCCGGCACGGAGATCGCGCAGGGAGAGTTCCTGGCCCTGGTGTCGTCTGTCGCCGATGCCGAGCTCGTCCTGGGTGGCGAACCTGGCGACATGGAAGAGGTCAGCAATCTGACTGACGCCATCGGCCATGAGCTGGTGCTGCTGCGACCGCGGATGGTCGGTGGCAGCGATCCCATCGACCAGATGGTGCCGGTCGATATCCTCGACCTGCGGGGTTTCGAGGTCGATCCTGTCGACCCATCGCGGTATCTGTATCAGCGGCAGGCCATCCCGGGCGACGCCCAGGCCGCGTGGCGCTGCGTCTACCCCGGACCGCCGACCGGCACGCCGCCGGGCTTCGTCGCGGACGGCGATGATCTCCCGATGGGGCCTTCGGGCGCGACGCTTGGCGCAGCCAATCCCGAGGCCAGCTATTCCCCGACCTTCCAGGTTCCGCTCAACGACTTCGGCTGGCCCGGACCGAATCCGATCCCAGCAGATAGCAGTTCGCCGGCGCGATTCCCGTTTGGCGGCTTTGCGCGGGATGGCGACATCCTGATGGTGCCGTTCATCGGCGCTTATCGCATCGTGAGCGGCTCCACAATCGTCGAGCTCAACGCCGTCACGACCGATGCCGCCTATGCCGAAGCCGACGGCGTCGCCGATGACGGCCGTGCACTGGGTCGCTTTGGCGCCGGCTTGACCGATGGCACCGGCGCACGGTTCACCGAATACGACTGGGCTGCGGATCTGTTCGATCACGTCACGGCCCTGTCCGTTCCGGATCAGGACTATCTGCCCAATGTGAACGTCGATGAGTACGCGGCGCGTCGCGGCCTGAATCCGGCGAGCGTCAGTGACCATCGAAAGGTGCCCCAGAAGGTGGCCAACGGGCCCGTTTCCACCCCGGTGAACGCCAACGATGGCAATGAGATGAGCGTGGGCATCCATGGGCGGATCAACATCAACACCGCCCCTGTCGCCGTGCTCAACATGCTGCCGCTGGTTCCGGGCGATCCGGACGCGAATGAGGCGCTGGCTAGAGAGATCGCAGTCAACCGCGTCCCGAATCCCACCTTCCCGGAGCTGACGGGACCGTTTGAGTCGCCATTCGATCTGATGCGGATTCCGGCGTTCCGTGAGTCGCTTGGAGATCCGACCTCAGCCGATTTCGAACTGGCGCATGGCGACATCACGCCCGGCGATGGCGTGCTCGACGATTTCGAGCAGCACTACCTGCCGCTCACGCGCCTGAGCAATCTGATCACGACACGATCGGATTCGTTCACGGTCTACATCGTGCTGGAAGGCTGGCGCGATGCCGGCACGCCCAACGCCACGCGCGTCAGCCAGCAGCGGCGGGCTTTCATCGTCGACCGCAGCGGCTACACGCCCACCAATCCGCGGCTGAAGATCACGCCGATTCCGATGGATTGATCCGTTTTGGATCTCGGATTGCGGATTTTGGATTTGGAACCACGGATGAACACAGATAGGCGCAGATGACGTGTTGTCATCGGTCACTGGTCACTTGTCCCTCGCCACAACTTGACCCAGGACGTCGACGACCCACTCTAAATGTGTAGGGCAGGCTATTGCCTGCCGCACGTGGCGTGACCGATTCCGGCACGCAA
>CALEKX010000066.1 GCA_937904525.1 uncultured Phycisphaerales bacterium | reverse complement strand
TCGTCTCTTCGTCTCTTCGTCTCTTCGTCTCTTCGTCTCTTCGTCTCTTCGTCGCACTATCTAATCCTTGCTCCCCATCCTCCATTCCGACGCTCCCAGCCCACACCCACCCCTTTTTTTGCCTTTTCCCACAGGTTTAGGTACCCTTTGAACCCTCATGCGCTGCCCGTTTTGCAATGCAGACAAAGAGAAGCTGAAGGTTATCGACTCCCGCACCTGTGAGGGCGGGCGGGCGATCCGCCGACGCCGGGAGTGTCTGCAGTGCTCCAAGCGGTTTACCACCTATGAACGCATCGAAGAGCCGATCCGCCTGATGGTCATCAAGCGGGACGGTCGACGCGTCCCGTGGGACCGCCAGAAGCTGGTCAGCGGCCTCGAGCGGGCGTGCTTCAAGCGCCCCGTCCCCGATGCCGAGCTCCGCCGAATCGTCGACGAGGTCGAGGAAGAGGTCTATCGCACCCACGACCGCGAAGTGCAGAGCTCGCTGATCGGCGAGCTCGTCATCGACAAGCTAAGACGTGTAGATCAGGTGGCTTACGTGCGTTTCGCCAGCGTCTACCGCCGGTTCAAGACGCTGGAAGAGCTCGTCGACGAGGCTCGCGCCGTCATCGATGCCAAGCGCTTCGAAGATCCCGGCCAGGGGCGGCTGTTCGTCGACGACGCCCAGCCCGACGAGCCTGCCGGCAACGGGCATTCCTCCCCGGCCGCTGAACCGTCACGCCGACCGCGACGTTCACGCAAACCCGCCAGCGGCTCGCAGACGCCGCCGACATGACTCCAACCGAAAAATCCGCTGAACATCGCGGCAGCGCGATACGTCGTGACTGTCTGGGAAGAATGAAGCCTCGCACCGCAAGCGTCCGATAACAACTGGAGACACACCATGCTATCCGGCCGACCCCAAACCGCGATCCGCGTGTTCGCCTCCGTACTGCTGCTGTGCGCCGCCTTCGCGGGCCTTGGCTGCGGGTCCAACGATGCCCAGCCGCGCAAGCCCACCGGCATCCCCTCGCCGCACGCACCGCTGCCCCCAGCCCAGAACCTGCCCGAGTTCATGAAGGGCACCATCCATGAGCACGCCATCGTGCTCGACGCCGAACCAATGGCCGTCTCCGGGTTCGGCCTGGTCGTCGGCCTCCGCGGCACGGGCGACAGCACCGTCCCGCTGGTTGTTCGCGACTACATCATCAAGGACATGGTCAAGCGGGGCGTCGGCAAGCCCGAAGCCATCCTCGCTGACCCGCGCGTCGCCATCGTCGTCGTCGAAGGGTCCATGCCGCCGGGCATCCGGGCTGGCGAGCAGTTTGACGTGCACGTCGCCGCCATGCCCGAGAGCACTGTCTCCAGCCTCGCGCACGGCCGGCTCTACCTGACCGAGCTCAGCCCCAACGGCGCCAACCTCCTGTCCCCCGGCAACCCCGTGCACAAGTACGCCCGCGCCCAGGGCGAGATTTTCGTCAATCCCGGCTACGCCTTCGCTGATCCCGCCAGTTCGCCCAATGCGCTCAGCAGCCTGCGCTTCGGCGCGATCCTCAACGGCGGCCAAGCCATGGTCGATCGCCCGATGCGGCTCCGCCTTCGCCAACCGCAGGCCAGCCTCGCCCGGTATATCGAGCGCCGCCTCGACGAGCGATTCCAGAATCGCGACATCGCCCAAGCCAAGGACGAAGCCATCATCCAGTTCGTCGTGCCCCCAGCCTATGGCCGTGACTGGGAGCACTTCATGAACGTCGTCACCCACCTGTACCTCGACGCCGGTCCCCAGCGGGCGCCGTATCTCGCCCAGCGGCTCGCGGAGGAGGCCGTCAAGCCCGACGCGCTGCTGATGGACATCAGCTACTGCCTCGAAGGCCTCGGCCAGGCCGCAATCCCCGCGATCCATCCGCTGCTGACGCATCCCCAGCCGGACGTCGCCTACGCCGCCGCTCGCGCCGGGGCATTCCTGGGTGATCAGCCGTCCATCGCGGCGCTGATGCAGATGGCCTCCAACGACCGCAACCCGTTCCAGCTCAACGCCGTGGAGGCCCTGGGCAAGCTGCCGTACTCGCCGATGCTCGCCACCATGCTGCGCCGGCTGCTCGATTCCGAGCAGGCGCTGGTCCGTGTGGAGGCCTATCGCACGCTGGCTCGCCATCGCGATCCGACGATCTACTCCCGCGTGATCCGCGAGCGGTATGTCGTCGACATCGTGCCGTCCAACGCGCCGCCGATCATCTACTGCTCGCGCACCGGCATCCCGCGGATCGCCGTCATCGGCAACGCGCCGCGCATCGACGTGCCCATCGTCTTCACCCAGATGGGCAACCGCTTCATGATCTCCTCCACGCCGGAGGGCATGCTGACGCTGTTCTACCGTGGGCCGGACGTCCGCCAGCCGATCAGCATCCTCTCCCGGCCGGACGTCGCCGAGGTCGCCGCCCGCCTGGGTGGTGAGGGCGCAGAGGGTGAAAGTCGGCTCGACTTCAGTTACAGTGAAGTCGTGGCGATCCTCCAGTCGCTGGTCGACCAGGGTAAACTGGTCGCCAGCCACGGCCCAGCCCGCCAACTGGCGATGCTGGTGCTGGAGGATGTGTCGCACATGCACAGCGAGGTCTACTCCGCGCCGGTCATCTCGGCACAGGTGCAGACTCCGGGGAGCATGTCGGCCGACGACCTGCCTATGCTTCAGGGCGACGTCACGGATGATGCGCGGATTTCCGGCCAGGGCCTGGGAACCAGGCCCCAGTAAAGGGTCACGGAGGACACCTGCCCATGCGGCTGAAGAAACTCATCGTTCACGGCTTCAAGTCTTTTGCTCACCGCACCGAGTTCGTGTTTGATGCCCCCATCACGGGCATCGTCGGACCCAATGGTTGCGGCAAGAGCAACGTCGTCGACGGGTTCAAATGGGTCCTCGGCGAGCAGTCAGCCAAGAGCCTCCGCGGCGAAGCGATGATGGACGTGATCTTCAACGGATCCGCCGATCGCAAACCCGCCGGCATGGCAGAAGTCATCCTCGTCTTCGACAACCCCAAGCGCGAAGACGGCACCCGCGCCCTCAACATCGACACCGACGAAGTCAGCGTCGGCCGGCGCCTCTTCCGCGACGGCACCAGCGAATACCAGATCAATAACCAGCAGGCCCGCCTCAAGGACATCCGCGAGCTGTTCCTTGATACCGGCGTCGGCGTCGACGCCTACAGCGTCATCGAGCAGGGCCGCGTCGCCGCGCTGCTCGAAGCCAACCCAGCCGAGCGGCGCGTGATCTTCGAAGAAGCCGCCGGCATCTCCAAGTATAAGCAGAAAAAGAAGGAAACCCTCCGCAAGCTGGAAAAGGTCGATCAGAACCTGCTCCGCCTCAACGACATCATCGAAGAGGTCGAGAAGCGCCTCCGCAGCGTCAAGATCCAGGCCGGCCGCGCCCGGACCTATCAGGAGCACGCCACACGCCTCCGCGAGCTTCGGTTGACCTACTCGCTGCAGGAGTACCACACGTACTTCACGCAGCTCGCCGAGCTGGAGTCGGCTCGCAATGACGCCCAGTTCCGCCTGGACGATCTGACGACCGACCTTCAGCGGAACCAGCAGCAGCTTGCCGAGCAGCGCGAGCAGTTCGAGGCTCTCTCCCAACAGCGGCAGCAGACCGAGTATCAGCTCGTCCAGTCGCGCGCGGCGGTGCAGTCCGCCCAGCAGAAGCAGCATTACGCCCGCCAGCAACTCGAGCAGATCGCCGATCAGGCTGCATCGCTCGAATCGGACAAGCAGGCAGCCGAGCAGAAGCTCGCCGAGGTCACGCAATCCCTCGAAGCCGAGTCCGCCACGCTCCAGCAGCTCCAGGCTGAGGTCGAGCAGCGGCGCCAGGCCATCGAGCAGCGCCAGCAGGCCTTCCGCGACGCCCAGCTCCGCCTCAACCAGCTCAATCAGGAGATCGAGCGCGGCAAAGCCGCCATCCTCGACCTGATGCGCAAGCTGTCGAATCTCACCAATCGCCTGGGCGCGATCGAGATCGAGCAGAAGAACATCAAGGCCCAGCAGGTGCGTCTCGCGGAGCGCCGGCAGGTCGTCCTCGGCGAGATCGAGCAGCTCGAATCCGCCAAAGCCGAGCTCGAGCAGAAGCTCGCCGGCGTCCTCCAGCAGATGGAGCAGCAGCAGGCCGCCCTCGAAGTGCGCCGAAATCAGGCTGCCGCGCTGGGCAAGGAGATCGCCGACCTCAACCAGCGCCTCGGCTCAGCCCGCGAGCATCGCAGCGCCCTGCAGTCGCGCCGTAAGGTCCTGGAAGACCTCGAAGCCCGCCGCGAGGGCGTCAGCGAGGGCGTCAAGAGCGTCCTCAAGAACCGCGAATCGACCTTCCCGTTCATCCGCGGCCTGGTGGCGGACGTGCTGCGTGTCGATGTCGAGCACGCCCACGTCATCGAAGCCGCCCTCGACGGACGCGATCAGTGGCTGATCGCCACCGATGCCGATGCGCTCCTGGCCGCGCAGGAGGCCTTTGCCAAGCTGGAAGGGCGGGTCAACATTGTCAGTTCCTGTGGCACGGGTGACCAGCCCGTGAACCATGGGCTGGTCGCCCATGCCACGGATGAACCGGCGTATGACTGGAATCAGCACTCACACCGCATCCGCCTCGCGATCGATCTGGTTCAGTTCGAGCCCGAAGATGCGCCCATCGCCCGGCAGCTCCTGGGGCGCACGGTGATCGTCGATGACCTGGCGGCTGCCTTCGACCTGCATCGCACCGGCCCGGCCGGGTGGCGGTATGTGACCAAGGCCGGCCAGGTTCTCGAAGCCGACGGCACGCTCCGCGCCGGCCCGCTGACCGCAGCCATGGGCATCATCTCCCGCCGATCCGAGCTGAACGCGATCAGCCAGCAGATCGCCGAGGTCGATGCCCGCATCGAGGAACTTGCCCGCCGCCTCACCGAAGGCAACGAGCAGGCCAAGGCCCTCGAAGCCGCTCAGAACGAGCTCCGCCAGGTCGGCTATCAGCTCAATACGCAGAAGGTCGAGCTCAACAGCGCTATCGCCCAGAACAACGACAAGCAGTCGTCGCTCCGCCGCGAGCAGCCGGTCCTCGATCGCGAGCTGCAGCAGCTTCTCGATCAGGCTGGCCGTCTTCGCAGCGAAGAGGCCCAGCTCGTGCAGCAGCGCCAGCAGTGGGAAGCCGATCAGGCCGCCAAGCAGCAGGCCGTCGAGCAGATGGCTGCCGATCAGGCCCGCATCGGCGAGGAACTCAAGACCTGGGGCGAGCAGCTCACCGCGTCGCGCGTCGAGCTCGGCCAGATCCAGGAAAAGCATCTGGCCGCCCAGCAGGCTGTGCAGCGCATGACGGCTGCCCGTGCCGAGTTGGCTCAGCAGATCGAACGCATCGAGCGCTCAGCCGACGCGCTAGTCGAGCGCCGCCAGACCGCCCAGCGCGAGCTCGAATCCGCCCAGCAGACCGAGCAGCGGCTCGAGAACGAGCAGCGCGAGCTGGCCGAGCGGCTGGAATCGCTGGGCGCCCGCGTCGCCGAAGCCGATCAGCAGCTCAAGGAACTGGCGGCTCAGGTGGAGACGCTCCGCCAGTCGCATGCAGCCGTCGAGCACGAGTTGCACGATGTCGACATGAAGCTCTCGGAGAAGCGCGTCCGCATCGAGACGCTCGTCCAGCGGACGCGCGACGAGCTTGAGCTCGATCTGCCGGCTCGCTACCAGGAGCTCTCGCAAGCCGAGGGCGGCTACACGCCCGAGGATCAGGATTGGGACGCCGTGGCCGCCGAGATCAAGGAGCTGCGCGAGAAGATCCAGCGCCTGGGCAACGTCAACCTCGACGCCATCGGCGAGCAGGACGAACTCGAGCAGCGCCAGCAGTTCCTGGCCACGCAGTACCAGGACCTCACCGAATCCAAGCGCCAGCTCGAAGCCCTCATCGACGAGATCAATGCCGAAAGCTCGCGGCGTTTCGAGGAAACCTTCAATGCCGTCCGCGAGCATTTCCAGGTCATGTTCCGCAAGCTCTTCGGCGGCGGCAAAGCCGACATCATCCTCGAGACCGAGATCGAGGACAAAAAGGCCCAGACGCCGCACCTCGGCCCGGACGGCCAGACCGTTCTGCCGATCATGAAACGCGTCGATGTCCTCGATGCCGGCATCGAGATCATCGCCCGCCCGCCGGGCAAGCAGCCGTGCTCCATCAGCCAGCTCTCCGGCGGCGAAAAGGCCATGACCTGCATCGCCTTGCTCATGAGCATCTTCAAGAGCAAGCCCAGCCCGTTCTGCATCCTCGACGAGGTCGACGCGCCGCTCGACGAAGCCAACAATCAGCGCTTCGGCATGATCGTGCAGGAGTTCCTCGACCAGTCGCAGTTCATCATCATCACGCACCACAAGCGCACGATGCAGATCTGCGACGTGCTCTATGGCGTGACGATGCAGGAGCAGGGCGTCTCCAAGCGCGTCGCCGTCAAGTTCGAAGACGTCGGCGCCGACGGCCGCATCTCCCAGCGAGCCATCGAAGCCGACGAAGCCAGCTCCCAGGCCGAATCCCAGGAAGCCGAGCACGTCGCGGCTTGAGGTTTTCGGGTTCGGCAGTTGAACCACGGAGACGCGGAGACACGGTTACTGGTGATTGATGCGTGAAGTGGTCCGTCGTGATCAGTGATCAGTACGTAAGTGGGGGCATTGCGCCATCACATCGCTTGACCGTGGCACGAGCGCCCTCGCCCGTGCAGATCTAATCATCCCTAACCTGCACGTGCGGGACGCCCGCGCCACAGTCGACATGCCGTTACGCACTAATCACTAATCACTCATCACTGCGCACCACTTCACGCATCAATCACCAATCACCACTCGTCAACGTCTCCGCGGTTCCATAGCCCGCAGTTCCACAGCCCGCGGTTCCATCACTCAACAAAAAAGGCCCCGGTCCCGCAGGACCGGAGCCTTTCTCTCTAGCTGATGGATCCAGCCGGCGATCAGTCGCCGAGCTTGAGATCGCCCAGGCCGGTGGTGGCTTCGCCGCCATCCAGGCCGCCGCGGAGGCCGCGACGCTCGGCACGCTCGCGACGCTGCTCCTCGCGGGCTTCCTGCTCGGCAGCCCACTGAGCACGCTTGAGCGACAGGCCGATCTTGCGTTCCTCGGAGTCGACACGCAGGATCTTGACCTCCAGCTCCTGGCCGACCTTGAGCGCCTCCTCGGGCTTCTCGACCTTCTGGTCGGAGATTTCCGAGATGTGCAGCAGGCCTTCCAGACCCGGCTCGAGTTCCACGAACACGCCGAAGTTGGCGATCTTCGTGACGTGACCCTGGACGACCATGCCCGGACGGTAGTTCTCGGGGATGACCGTCTGCCACGGGTCTTCCTGCATCTGCTTGAGACCCAGCGCGATGCGCTGCTTCTCCTGGTCGACGCTGAGGACCACCGCGCGGACGTTGTCGCCTTTCTTGAGCATCTCCGACGGGTGACCGATCTTCTTGGTCCACGACAGGTCCGACACGTGCAGCAGGCCGTCGATGCCTTCTTCGATCTCGACGAAGGCGCCGTAGTTGGCGATGTTGCGGACCTTGCCCTCGACCACCGAGCCCGGAGGATACTTCTCGGCCACGCGCTCCCAGGGATTCTCCTCGACCTGCTTCATGCCGAGGCTGATCTCCTGCTTTTCCTTGTTGATCTCCAGGACCTTGACCATGACGCGCTGGCCCTGCGTGACCACCTCGGACGGGTGATTGATCCGCTTGGTCCAGGACATCTCGGAGATATGCACCAGGCCCTCGACGCCTTCTTCGAGCTTGCAGAACGCGCCGTAGGACATGATGTTGACCACCTCGGCTTCGTGGATCGTGCCGACGGGGTACTTGGCCTCGATGTTCTCCCAGGGCGAGGGTTCCTTCTGCTTGAGGCCCAGGGCGATCTTTTCCTTTTCCTTGTCGATCGACAGGACCTTGACCTCGATCTCCTGGTCGATCTTGACGACATCGCTGGGATGGTTCACGCGGCCCCAGCTCATGTCGGTGATATGCAGCAGGCCGTCCACACCGCCCAGGTCGATGAACGCGCCGAAATCGGCGATGTTCTTGACCACGCCCTTGACGAGCTGGCCGACCTCGATGGTGGCGAGGGTCTTCTTCTTGAGCTCCTCACGCTGCTGCTCGATGAGCTTGCGGCGGGAGATGACGATGTTGCGGCGCTCTTCGTCGATCTTGAGGATGACGGCTTCGATCTCGCGGCCGATCCAGTCGGAGATCTCGCCGGGGCGGCGGATATCGACCTGGCTGGCCGGCAGGAAGACCGGGACGCCGATGTCGACCAGCAAGCCGCCCTTGATCTTCTTGGTGACCTTTCCGGAGACGGGATCGTTCTCCTTCTTGGTCTTCATGATGTTGTCCCAGTTGATGATGCGATCGGCCTTGCGCTTGCTGATCTTCACCTGGCCGCTGTCGCCCTCGATGTCCTCAAGGAGGACCTGGACTTCATCACCGATCTTGACGCTCTCGGGGTCATCGAACTCGTTGCGCTCAAGGATCCCTTCGCTCTTGAGACCGAGCTCGACGACGAAATCGTCGCCGTTGAAGGCGCTGACGCGTCCCTTGACGATGGAGCCAGGCGACAGGTCCTGGACCTCGTCGGCGCTGATCAGTTTGGAGATGTCCTCGGCCGCTTCGCCCAGGGCGGTGGCTACCGCTGCATCGACATCGCTGTCCACATCGCCGAGGCTGTGAATGAGATTATAGTCAACCATAACTGTTGCGGCCGGCGAGAACCGCCAGCCTAAACCTTTCGTTCCAGCGTGGCCCGTAAATACAAGATCGCCGGCATCCACGCTGTGCCGACGTTCCGCTAAACCCATAAAACCTCGAGAGGACCGTCCGCTCGATGGGAACGGGGCATTCTAGTTTATCCACATCCCTGACGCAATCCGGAACCGGACCGGTGGGGCGAACCGGCCTCAGGAGCGGCTGCAGCCGCCGAATCCGCTGCCGGCGGGGCGGCGGGGCTGGCGCACCGGCAGCCATCGAGCGTGGCAAGGAATTGCTTTCCTCCGGCGAGGCCGCACGCCCGAAGGCGGAGGTCCGCGACCTGGCGAAGCTGTGGATGTCCCAGCACGGACAGGAAGGTCAATCGCCGGACTGAGGCGATCGGCGCGCCGTCCCGCAAGCGATCGCCGCCTGCGTGGGTGAGGATATTGCAGGCCGCTCAACCGTCGTGACAATGGCGGCCCTATGGATTTCTTCAACTATCGAAACGGTGAGCTGTATTGCGAGGACGTCCCGGCTGCCAAGATCGCGGCTGAGGTCGGGACGGCTGTTTACGTTTATTCCAAGGCCACATTCCTGCACCATTACCGGCAGATCGCCGAAGCCTTCGCGCCGCTGAACGCAACGATCTGCTACTCCATCAAGAGCTGCGGCAACCTCAACATCTGCAAGATCCTGGCGGCGGAAGGGTGCGGTTTCGACGTGACCAGCGGCGGCGAGCTGTATCGCGCCCTGCAGGCTGGCGGCGATCCGAAGAAGATGATCTTCGCAGGCGTCGGCAAGACGGATGAAGAAATCCGCATGGCCATCGATGCCGGCATCGCCGCGTTCAATCTCGAATCCGAAGCCGAGATCGAGAACGTCGACCGCGTCGCCGGCGAGATGGGCAAGACAGCCGTCGGCGCCATCCGCGTCAACCCCGACGTCGATCCCAAGACGCACGCCAAGACCACCACCGGCAAGAAGGAAACCAAATTCGGCGTCGATATCGAGCGGGCCGAGCGCGTCTTCGAGCAGTATCGCAATCTCAAGCACCTGCGCATCGGCGGGATCCACATCCACATCGGCTCGCCGGTGTACGAGATTCAGCCGTACGTCGACGCGGTCAAGAAGATCACCGCGCTGATCGACCGCCTGACGGAAAAGGGCCACAAGATCGAGTGGTTCGACGTCGGCGGGGGGTTCGGCGTGAACTATCAGCGGCCGGACCAGGCTTTGCCCGTCACCGAGCACGCCAAGGCCCTCGTACCGCTGCTGAAGGACAAGCCCTATCGCATCGCCTTCGAGCCCGGCCGCTACATCATGGGCAATGCCGGCATCCTGCTGACGAAGGTCCTGTACCGCAAGACCGGCGGCGCCAAGCAGTTCATCATCGTCGACGCGGGGATGAACGACCTGATCCGCCCGACGCTGTACGAAGCCTATCACCACATCTGGCCGGTCAAGCCCAGCCCGGAGAACGTCCCGGCTGAGCGAAGCGTTGAGACCAAGCCGGTCAACGGCGAGGTCGTCGACGTCGTCGGCCCGATCTGCGAATCGGGCGACTATCTGGCGCAGAACCGCCTGCTGCCGCGGACGGATCGCGGCGACCTGCTGGCCGTCTTCACCGCAGGGGCCTACGGCTTTGCCATGAGCAGCAACTACAACAACCGCCCGCGCCTGCCCGAGGTGCTTGTCGATGGCGATCAGTACCGCATCATCCGGCGGCGGGAGACCTACGAAGATCTGGTGGCGCTGGAGCGGTGATTCGTTCAGGAATCGCGGATGAACAAGGATGAAGGATCTGAGATCTGAAATTTGAGATTTGGAATTTCAGATCTCAGATCCGGTGTTTGGGTTTGGTTGTTTGGGTTGTTTTGAGCTGCCAACCGCCAACTGCAGACTGCCACCTGGACCCGCCCACCAGACCTAATTCCCCGCCTCCTGCCGTTCAGCCCAGCGGCGGCGCCACTCGGGCATCTGCTCGGGTTTGACATCCTTCCACAAGCCGCGGCCCTTGCGGCGGGCTTCATTCTCAGCCTGCTCGAACTGCGCGCGGAAGGTATGGCGGTGCCGCCGGTCGGCATAGACATACCCGGACTGCACGAGCGTCAGATTGAGGTTCTCGGAATCGGTGGGGTAGAGATACGCCAGCAGGCGGTTGTAGCGGTCGCGCGTCTCCAGCGGCTCGAGCTTGAGCGTGACCTGCCTGCCTTCCACGCGTTCCCGCAGGTACTCCGTCGCTTCCCGAGCGAAATGCTCGGGCGGGGCGTCGGTCGTGTAATTCATCTCCGCGGCATCGATGCCCAGCAGCCGGACGGGCACTTCCTCGTCGCCTAAGCCGCGGCGGATGCGAACCGTGTCGCCGTCGACGACGCGGACGACAAGCACCTGCTGCTGATCGAAGATCTCATGATCGTTGCCGCGATGCCGCAGCAGCTCCAGGTGGTCAGCCAGAACGGCCAGTGCCCCCAGCACCAGCACGGCTGCCACCGCGCCGCGAGCCATCCGCCGCCGCTGGAGAACAGGAGAGGGATTGAACTTGCCTCGGCGCGACATGGGATCACGGACGAACAGGAACGGCCCAGTGGGCAGCAGGCAGATCCAGTTTGCAGTTGGCATTTGGCAGTTGGCAGCTCAAAACAACAAGACACCCAACATCCAAGCACCCGATCTGAAATCTCAAATCTCAAATCTGAGATCTCAGCTCCCCGCGTCCATCCGCGGTTTCACCGGCGTTTACCGCGCATTGCCCAGATCAAACGCATCATGCACGATCTGCAGCGCCCGCGGGCCGTCTTCCTTCTTGATGATGCAACTGATCTTGATCTCGCTGGTGGTGATGTTCTGGATGTTGATGCCGGCTTCCGCCAGGGCGTTGAACATCCGCTGGGCGACGCCCGTGTGCGTCCGCATGCCGACGCCGACCACCGACACCTTGGCCAGATCGGCCTGATAGGTGGGGGTAGCGCCCAGTTCCTTCGTGAGCCGATTGACGATCGGCTTGAGGTCTTCGATGTCGCCGTGCTCGACGGTGAAGGAGATGTTGGCGGTGTTGTCGTCCATGACGTTCTGGATGATGTCATCGACGACGATGTTGCCGGCTGCGATCTCGCCGAAAATCTTGGCCGCGATGCCCGGCCGGTCAGGCACGGCCTTGATGGTCACGCGGATCAGTTCCTTCTTGAGAGCGGCGCCGGATACGACAATGTGTTCCATGTTGGGGGTCTCCGCGACGATCCACGTGCCTTCGGCGTCAGTCTGGCTGTTGCGCACATGGATGGGGACGTTGTACTTCTTGGCGAATTCGACGGCGCGTGTCTGCAGGACGCTGGCGCCCAGGCCCGACAGCTCCATCATCTCGTCATAGGTGATGCGGTCGATCTTGCGGGCGGTGGGGACGATGCGCGGATCGGCTGTGAAGATGCCGTCGACGTCGGTGTAGTTCTCGCAGACATCGGCATTGAGCACCGCGCCCAGCGCCACGAGCGTGGCATTGCTGCCGCCGCGGCCGAGCGTCGTGACATCGCCCTCGGGCGTCACGCCCTGGAAGCCGGCGACGATCACGATCCGTCCCTGCTCGAGCTGGCTGAAAATCCGCTGCTTGTTGATCGACTGGATGCGCGCTTTGGTGAAGGCTTCGTCGGTGATCAGGCCGATCTGGCCGCCGGTGAAGCTGATCGCCTGTTTGCCCTGCGCCTGGATGGCCATCGCCATCAGGGCGATCGTGACCTGCTCGCCGGTGACCAGGAGCTGGTCCAGCTCGCGCCGCGGGGGCGGCGATCCCGGCCGGCCCGCGAAACTCCAGACGTCCTCAGCCAGGCGCACCAGTTCGTCGGTCGTGTGGCCCATGGCCGAGACAACCACCACGACCTGGTGACCCTGCTCCGTCGCCGCGATGGCACGTCGCGCCGCGCGATGGATCTTCTCGGCGTTCTCGACGCTCGTGCCGCCAAACTTCTGTACGATTAATCCCATGAATTCCGCCGGTGCTTCAACTGTGGATCGGCGGATTATAAAAAAGCCACGCGCCGTAGCAAACGCGCCCGCGCCGCCGGCTCGGGACGCCCACCTGATGCCTGCGGAACTGCCGCATCCGCCTTCCATTTGTCGAGGCGAGCAGAATCCGGCAATACCGGACTGCCGGTTGCCGGCCCAATGAGACGGCTACCGCGGCGGCGGGGTCAGGTCGGCTGGCGGGGATGGTGGGGGAGCGGCATCTGTCCGGATGCGCTCGCCGTTGCGCGTGTAGGTCGCCGACCTCGGCTGGCCGGCGTGGATGAAGCTGATCTGGTAGAGCAGCGGGCCGCTCTGCGGGGAGATCGTCTGCATCCGTTCGACCGTCGCCGCGGGGAAATCCCGCTCGAATGCGATCTGCACATCGGGCGGGGCGTCCTGCAGGAGGGTGAGATTCGTCATCTGCCGCTCGCTGAGACGCTGGGGCGGGGGCTGGCGATTCGCCGCTTCATCCCGGCAACCCGCCAGGTCGGCGACAAGCCCAACGGCAACGGCGGCGCAAAGCATCCTGGTCATCGGTACTCCTTCCGGTTGGGACCGATCATAGCGCCGCAGCGGGCGGCGCGCCAGCGCCGTTTGTCCGAAACGGCTTTGCCCGTCGGGCGGCTGGCCTCTATAGTGGGCGATCCGTCATATGGCCAACCCGTCCTCCAAACGCTCCAGCTACCGCTCGTTCCACCGCGCCCAGAGCCACGCTTCGGCCCATGCCGGAGGCGACGCCGGCGGCGAGGTGATCCGCCATGAGCTGGTTCCCCGCAACAAGCCCGAGCTTGTCGCCGACGCCAAGCGTCTCGACGAGCTGATCGCCAGCCTCCGCGCGGCTGGCAGCTTCGCGTATGACAGCGAGTTCATCGGCGAGCTCAGCTATGTCCCGCGGCTTTGCCTGATCCAGGTCGCCACCACCAGGCAGGTCACGCTCATCGATCCGATGGCTGACATCGATCTGACGCCGTTCTGGGAGCTGCTGTGCGACCCAGCCATCGAAAAGCTCGTCCACGCCGGCGAGCAGGACATCGAGCCGGTCTTCCGTCATCTGCCCGGGCGCACGCCCGCCAACATCTTCGACACGCAAATCGCCTCCGCCTTCGCGGCGATGGCGTATCCGGTATCGCTGTCGCGCCTGGTGGATGAGATGCTGGGCGTCCGGCTGGCCAAGGGATTCACCTTCACCGCTTGGGATCAGCGGCCGCTGAGCGCTGCCCAGCTTCGCTACGCAGCCGACGACGTGCGTTACCTGCCAGCCGTCTGCCATCTGCTGCACAAACGCCTGGCTGAACGCGGTCATACCGAGCTCGCCCGGCAGGCGTGCGAGGCCCTGCTCGAGCCGACGCTCTACACCCCCTCTGCCGACGGCAACTTCATGCGCATCCGCGGCGCGTCGAGCCTCGATCCGAAGAACCTCGCCGTGCTCCGCGAACTGGCGATCTGGCGCGACAACATGGCCCGCGCCGAGGACGTCCCGCCGCGGGCGCTGCTGCGCGACGAGGTGATGCTGGCGATGGCACGCCAGCCGGTGCGCGAGGTGGAGCAACTGGCCAAAGTCCGCGGATTGCCCCGGCCGATCGAGACCCAGTACGGCCGGGAGCTGGTTGAAGCCACCCAGCGCGGCTTGCAGACGCCCGTCGAACAGATGCCGGTCACCAGGAGCGTCGAGGAGACGCCCAGCGAGAAGTTCGCAGCCGATGCGCTGCACGTCCGCGTGCAGCATCACTGCTATCAGCGCGGCATCGACCCGGCTATCGTGACCAGCCGGCAGGAGATCGCCGAGCTGCGCCGCCGCTGGCAGTCCGGCCAGCCGCTGGACGACCTGCGCATCATGCAGGGCTGGCGGCGACAGGTCGCCGGCGACGCCGCCGTCGCGATGCTCCAGAACGGGCTATGATGATGGGGGAGTATTACGGGCTGACACAACACTGTGCATCACGGACAAAGTGACTGCCCGATGATCGTCATCCTTCGTTCGCTCGGGATGACTCTGGACAGGACGCAGGATCAGCAATGAGGTTCATGCAGGAGTAAGGCATGCCCATTTACGAGTACACGTGCAGTAAATGCAATCATCGCTTCGAGAAGCTGGTTCGATCGATGACCAAGCCGCAGGAAGTGGAATGCCCCGAGTGCGGCTCGACCAAGACTGCCCGCGCACTGAGCGTCTTTGCCGTCGGGGCTGAATCCGCCGGCAAGTCCAGCCAGTCTGCCGCGCCCGGCATGTGCTGCCGCTGCGGCGGGCCGGGTCCCTGCGCGTCCATGTGAAGCACGTAGCGCGGGCGTCCGGCCCGCGCGTCCTTCAGAAAAACGCGGGCGGGACGCCCGCGCCACGACTGGGTTACCACCTTCGCGTTTACCTTCGCGACCTTCGCGCCTTCGCGGCGCCATCCCAAGAAGCGCAAATCAACCCGGATTGCCAACCAGCTCATCCAGCGATCCGGGAGTCAGCAGGGGGGCGTGTTTGAAGAAGGCCTCCCACCGGGCCCTGAGGCGCGGGTGCTGGGAGACGAATGCCTCCCAGGCGGCGTGATGCGCCCGCAGGTACCACGTCTGCTTCGCCAGCTCGGCTGCTTCACGGCGTGAATCCGCAAGCTGCCGCAGGGC
This sequence comes from uncultured Phycisphaerales bacterium, assembly GCA_937904525.1. Taxonomy (GTDB): domain Bacteria; phylum Planctomycetota; class Phycisphaerae; order Tepidisphaerales; family Tepidisphaeraceae; genus CALEKX01. The sequence continues at coordinate 8,539 of CALEKX010000066.1, read as the reverse complement.
GTCGTCGCGCTGCTGCTCAAGCTCGGCGATGCGGGCATGCAGTTTCTGGTTCTCGGTCGCCAGCTCGTTCTTGCGGTCCTGCGCGGCTCGGAGCTGCACCAGCGCGTCGTCGTACATCCGCTGGAGATCCTCATGTCGCATCTCCTGCGACAAGGCTGCCGCCGGCGCGAGCAGCACGAGCATCATCACCGCGCAACTACGCATAGCCGATCCTTTCCATGCCGTCCGTTGGACCAGCCTGGCGATCGATCGCCCTCACCGCAGCGGGTTGATCACCATGCCCGTCGCCAGCTTCGGGTAGAAGTAGGTCGACTTCTGCGGCATCACCTCGCCATGCTCGCCGAGCTGTTCGAGCGCGGTGAGCGGCGTCGGCTTGAGCATGATGGCGATCTTGTAGTTCTGGCCGTCGGTCATCGGGCTGACGGCGTGCGGGTCAGCCGTGTAGGCGAGCTGGAGCTCGCGCCCGCCGGCAAACAGCGGCCGGATGACTTCATCGAACAGATACCGCTGGAGGATCGCCACATCGAGCTGCTGCCAGGCAGCCGACTTGTCCGGCTCGTACTTGGCCAGCAGCGACGGATTCTTCAGCGTCAGCGTGTAGAGCTTGCGCGTCTGGCCGTCGAGCAGGCCGAAGGTGTTGGGCGGATAGCCCGGCAGGGTCTCAGCCAATTCGTCCACATGATCGGGGCGCAGCGTCGTCTCGACCACTTCCCAGTCAGCGCCCAGCGCCTGGCGGAAGCGGTTGATGTCGAAGGCGTCCAGCCCGCCGACGATGCGATGCGTCGGCTGGATGAGCAGGCCCGGTTCCTGCATGGAGACCAGCACGAACATGCAGTAGTTGGCCGGATGCGTCGGCGGCAGGGGCCCGCCGTTGGCCTGCTGCTGTTCGAACTGGTACTGCAGGGCCGTGGTGTAGCGGTGATGGCCATCGGCGATGTAGATCTTGCGCGCCTTGAACAGGTCGATCACCTGCCGCTCGATGTCGGCATCGATGATGCTCCACAGGTCGTTGCGGACGCCGTCGAGCGTGCCGGTGCGATCCGGCTTGCTCAGGCTGCTGAACACCAGTTGCGTGATCTGGTTGCCCGGGTCGGGGAACAGCCCGAACACCGGCGAGAGCTGCACGCCGGTTTCGCGCATCAGCTTCAGGCGATCTTCGATCGGCCCCTTGTAGGTCCGCTCGTGCGGGATGACGTCTTCGCCGAACGGCGTGAGTCGCACCAGCGCGATCAGGCCGCGGCGGTTGTACGTCCGGCCGTTGACCTCGTAGGTCTGTGCATAGGGGTAGATCGCCGGGCGCACGTCGCGCTTGAGAACACCATCAGCCAGCCACTGGTCGAGCGTCGCGCGGGCCTGCTGATAGACCTCATCCGGACCGGCCGTCTTGGGCGGCGTGTGCGGCAGGTCGATCTTGACGATGTTCCTGTCATGTTTGGCCAGCAGCGCCTGCTTGTCGGCTTCGCTGAGGACGTCGTACGGCGGGGCGATCAGATTGGAAAACTGGTCAGCCAGCGAGTCGGCGTAGCGGATTCCTGCAAATGGACGAATGTCAGCCAAGGTGGTGTCCCTTTCGTGTCGTGGTGAAAGGAGAAAGGATAGGTTTCAGGGCGGGACGGTCAAGGCGGCATCGCGGCGCCGTCCGGGCTCGCGTTTGAAGCGGCTGCGATGATAATGCAGCCGATGGATCAGACATGCCCGACAGGCGCGGCGTTGGAGGCGCCGGCTGACACATCCCGCCATCCGGTCCGGACCATCCTGCTGGCCGCTGCCGTCTTCGCAGCCGCGGCTATCTACTATGCCGCAGTCGGCGACGGCTTCCTGGAAGCCGATGCCTGCACGCACTATCTGATCGCCCGATGGGCGCTGCATGAGCCGCATCAGCTCGTGAGCGTGTGGGGGCGGCCGTTCTGCACGGCCTTATATTCTGTGCCGGCTGTGCTCGGCGGGCGGTTTGGCGTGCAACTGACCAGCCTGGCGGTGGCGCTGGCGATCAGCCTGATCACATGGGCCATCGCGCGCGGGCAGGGGTATCGTCGGCCGGAGTTGGCAGCCATCTTCCTGCTGGCCATGCCACTGGTGTTTCTGCATGCCTTTTCCGAGCTGACGGAACTGCCGTTTGCGCTGCTGGTGGCGCTGGGGCTGTGGATGTACCAGCGGCGGTGGTTCCTGGGGCTGGCGATTGTGGCAGGCCTGATGCCGCTGGCGCGGCCGGAGGGATTCGGGTTCATCCTGCTGGCGGCGGGGGCGATCGTGTTGCACCGGAGATGGTGGTGGATTGCGGTCCTGCCGATTCCGCTGATCGTGTGGAATCACGCCGGCTGGGTGATCTGGGGCTGGCAGGGGCCGTGGTGGGAGTGGCTGCCGAGCAATTGGCCGTATGCCGACAAGAGCATGTACGCCTCGGGGTCGCTGTTTCACTTCGTGGCCCTGCTGCCGGTGCTGGTGTCGCCATTGCTGTTTCCGGCATTGCCGATCGGCATCTGGCAGAGCCTGCGCGGCGTGCTGAATGCGTCGATCCTGCGGCGCGTCTTCGGATCGTCGGCTGAGGATCACCGCCTGCGCGTGCAGCTCGTGATCGTCGCGATCCCGCTTGGCGTGCTGGGGGTGCACAGCGTGCTGTACGCCCTGGGGCGAATGGCCAGCAATGGAGAGCTGCGCTACCTGCTGGTGGCGGCGCCGATGTGGGCGTTGCTGGGGGCGCTGGGGTGGCAATGGGCGTTTGAGAAGATGCGATGGCGCCGGCCGACGCTGTGGGCGGGATTGGCAGCCCTCGTGCCGCTGGCGATCAACCTGACAGTGTGGCAGGTCCTGCCGCTGAAGGCTTATGAGGACTTCCAGATCGCCGGCGAACTGGTGAAGTGGTACCAGGGCGATGCCGAGCTCAGCCGCCGCTATCCGCACCTGATGGCGTCGCACGTCGCCATCTACTATCACGCCGACATCTCGATGCACGATCCCGAGCGTGCCCGCCCGTGGGGGCAGGACATGGTCGCGAAGCGCCCGCCAGGGACGATCCTCATCTGGGATCCGGTGTATGGGCTATACAACTCGGATCGCAAGCTGTCGGTGAAGGTCGAGCAGATCGAACAAGCCGGGTGGCGCGAGATCCCCTGGCCGCTGGCGGTCGAGCCGGCGCGGCGCGTCTGGTCGGAATCCGCTCATCTCAACAGCCCGCCGCCGGGCGATACATGGCGGATCTTTGTGAGTGAGGTGGTGGAGTGAGTTGAACTGAGATCTGAAATCCCAGATCTCAAACCCTCGCTCCGCACGCCTTCGTCGCCTGCTTCACAAACGCCTCAACCCCTGCGAGTGCCTCTTCATCAGTCAGTTGCCGCGGGGGATGCTTCATCGTCCAGGCGCTGACAGCCTCGATCGGGCCCGCGAGGCCCGCATCGCGGGCGAGCTGGCAGCAGCGGATCGCATCGACCACCACGCCGCCGCTGTTGGGCGAATCCTCGACGCTCAGCCGCAGTTCCAGATGCATCGGCACCCCGCCAAACCCGCGCCCCTCGATCCGCAGGAAGCAGACCTTGTTGTCCTTCTGGAAGGGGATGTAATCCGACGGGCCGATGTGAATCTGCCCCGGCTCCAGCGGCACGCCAAGCTGCGACTGCACCGCATCGGTCTTGCTGATGCGCTTGCTGCTCAGCCGCGAGCGGTCGAGCATGTTCAGGAAATCGGTATTGCCGGCTGTGTTGAGCTGATACGTCGCATCGATCTGCACGCCGCGCTGATCGAACAGCCGCGCCAGCGCGCGATGCGTGATCGTCGCACCCACCTGCGCCTTGACATCATCGCCCACGCACGGGATCCCCGCCTGCGTGAACCGATCCGCCCACACCGCATCCGACACGATGAACACCGGAATGCAGTTGACCAGGCTCACGCCCGTCTCCAGGCAGGCTTGGGCGTAGTGCTCCGTCGCCTTCTGCGAGCCGACGGGCAGATAATTGACCAGGATCTGCGCACCCGTCTCCCGCAGGACAGCCGCGACATCGACCGGCTGGCGATCCGTCGGATCGAATCGGATCTCCGGGGGGTACTGCATCATGTGCGGCGCGACGCCGTCGAGGATCGGCCCCGGCTGGACGATCACGTCCGAGCGCGGCACGTCCGGGCAGAAAATCTGGGTGTTGTTCGGCGGGGCGAAGATGGCTTCATCCAAACGCCGGCCGACCTTGCGCCGGTCGATGTCGAAGGCCGCCACGACCTCGATATCGCCGATCCCGTAGGGGCCGATGCGCGGATGGGCCAATCCGACCAACGGCTGGCCGGCCTGTTCCAGCCGCTGGTAGTGCGCAATCCCCTGGACCAGCGAGCTGGCGCAGTTGCCGACACCGACGATGGCAATACGAATGGGCATGGCCGGATTGTACGGGCGAAGGGGGGACAAGTGGATGGCTGTGCAGAATCCGCTCGCGCGTGCAGCGCAGCTCACACGTATCGGCAGGATCATCGCAAGAACTTTGCCTCGCAAAGTGCCAGACGCTATGCTGTCGGCCAATGGCAAGGATGCCGTTGAGCCCGTCAGCGAAGGAGCGCGCCCGCATCGTCTGGGGGAGCATCCTTCTGCTATTGCTGATCAGCCTGCCGCGGGTTGCCGTTGCGCAATCGGCAGCGCCCGGCGCGTCTGTCGACGCGCCGGCTGATGCGCCGACGACGTTTCAGCGATCGGTAACGCGGTCGAACCCGGCGCAGGCTGAAGCCGACAAGCCGAAGACCACCGGCCCGGAGTTCAGCCGCATCCTGCTGGCGCTGGGCGTCGTGATCGCCATCATCTTCGCCTTCCGATGGGCCACGCGACGGATCGTCGCCGGTCCGAACACGGCCCGCTCGTCGCGCGCGATCCAGGTGGTCAGCCGATCGATCATCGCGCCCAAGCAGCAGCTCATGCTGGTGCAGATCGGCCGGCGGTTGGTGCTGGTCGGCAATTGCGGCACAACCATGTCGCCGCTGTGCGAAATCCGCGACGACGACGAAGTGACGCAGGTCCTCGCGCAGGTGCAGGCGGAGAAGAGCGAGTCGATCAGCCGCGCGTTCTCGAGCCTGTTCCGGCGCGAAACCGAGAAGTACGCCCCGGACGAAGCCGAGGCAGACGACCTGAGCGAAACGTCCAGCCACGACGCGAAGCCTGCTTCGCAGTCGACGATCGATCCGGATGATCCGATCGCGACCACGCGCCAGGAACTGCACGAGCTGCTGGACAAGGTTCGCGGCATGTCGCGGCAGTTTGATAAATGACAGCCCGCGGACGATCCGCGGGAGATCTGAGGCAAAGCCGAGAATGGAGTCTCTGGCTGGTCCAATTCGAGCGGGATGCGTGGTGTTAGCCGTCTGGCTGGCGTTGTCGGCTGCGCCGGCACTGGGCCAGGTCGCGCCCAATCGTCCCATCCCCGGGCAGGGGGCCATCAATCAGCTCACCCGTGGCACGGAAGAGCCGCAGGAAGCCCCTCCCGCACCGCCGCCGGCCACGTCGCTGCAGCTTCCGGACCTGCGCAACCGCGAGACCTTCTCGGCTGCGATGCAGCTCATCATCCTCCTGACGGTGCTGTCGCTGGCGCCGGCGATCCTGGTGATGATGACGAGCTTCACGCGGATCGTCATCGTGTTGTCGCTGCTGCGGCAGGCGATGGGCACCCAACAGCTCCCGCCCAACCAGATCGTCATCGGGCTGGCGCTGTTCATGACGTTCATCGTCATGGGGCCGACGTGGCAGCGGGTCAACGACGAGGCGCTTCAGCCATATCTCAACGGGGAGATCGACCAGGCCACCGCCCTGGTGCGGGCACAGCAGCCGGTTCGGCAGTTCATGCTCGCCCAGATCGAAGCCGGCGGCAACGACGAGGACGTGTTCCTCTTCCACGAGTTTGCCGATCCATCGGCCAGGGAGCGTCAGCAGATCAGCAGCGACGAGATCGGCACGATGACGCTGATCCCGGCGTTTGTGCTCAGCGAGCTCAAGACTGCGTTCCTGCTCGGCTTCAAGGTGTACCTGCCATTTCTGATCATCGACATGGTCATCAGCGCGATTCTGATCAGCATGGGCATGATGATGTTGCCGCCAGTGTTGATCTCATTACCGTTCAAGATACTGCTTTTTGTGCTGGTGGACGGTTGGCGCTTGATTGTGGGCAGTCTGATGGGTAGTTTCGTAATGTAAGATATTTTTGTCTCGCGGCTTCATGGATGAAGCGGCAGACAGCGGAGCCGATCCCATCGGCTTCGGCAGGACGCTGGTCGTCGCGACGTCCGTCACGTCGACCGGATGACACTCATGGAAGGGTGTGTGGGGCATGGACCTCGAGCAGGCAACACTTCTGTTGCGGCAGACGCTGATCATGGCCCTGATCATCGCGTCGCCGATGCTCCTGACAGGACTCGTCGTCGGCATCACGGTATCGCTGGTGCAGACCATCACGCAGATCCAGGAGCAGACTCTGACGTTTATTCCGAAGATCGTGTCGATGGTCACCGCGCTGATCGTGCTGGCGCCGTGGATCGGCCATCAACTCCTGAGCTACGCGGCGGCGCTGTTCGCCACCGGCGACCTGCCCGTCACGACGCCTTAGACGTTTGAGCACCGCGGACGCCGCCGCAGGCGGCGATGGACCTGGACATGCGCCAGTCACATGTTATCGGACTACGTGCAGCAACTTGTTCAGACCTACGTGCTCGTGGTCTTCCGCGTGGCGGGCATGATGCTGTTCATGCCGTTTTTCGGCAGCGGGAATCTGCCTCGGCAGGTCAAGGTACTGCTGTGCGTCGTGATCGCCGCGGCGCTGGTGCCGACTGTGCCCGTGCCCGGGACGCTGCCGCCGTCGATGTGGCACATGGCTGTGGGCATCGGCGGGGAGATGATGTTCGGGCTGGCGCTGGGGATGGTGCTGAGCCTCGTGTTCGTCGCGGCGCAGTGGGCCGGGGACATCATCGGCCAGCAGATGGGGTTGAACCTGTCGGAGGTCTTCGACCCGCAGTTCGGCGCGCAGGGATCGGTCGTCAGCGAGATGTACTTCATGCTGATGCTGGTCATGTTCCTGGTGCTCAACGGGCATCACGCGGTGCTGTCCGGATTGCGCGACAGCTTCGAGCATCTGCCGCTGCTGAGCATCGCCGTCTCGCCGGACGTGTTCGAGATCGTCATCGGTCTGCTGGCCAGTTCGACTTCACTGGCTGTGCAGCTCGCTGCGCCCATGTTGCTGACGATGCTGGTCGTCGACCTGGTGCTGGGCGTGCTGGGCAAGACCATGCCGCAGTTCAATCTGATGACCGCGGGGCTGTCGCTGCGGTCGGCGATCGGCATGGTGCTGCTGATCGTCGGGCTGGCGATGTCCAGCCGCGTGTTGCAGGAATCGATGGTGGCATCGATCGATGCCTTTCGCGAGGCGTGTGTGGGAGCCTTCTAGGCCGCAGGGAGATCGCTCATGGCTGAGGACATGGGAGATAAAACCGAAGCCCCAACACCGCAGCGTCGCCAGAAGGCCCGCGAGCAGGGGAACGTGCCGCGCAGCCAGGACCTGACGGCTGCGATGCTGCTGCTGGGCGCGGTCCTGCTGCTGAACATGACCGGCATGGGACTGATCCAGGCGCTGCAGAACATCATGGGCGCGCTGCTGGGGCCGGAATCGCTGGGATCGCTCGATGCCTCGGGGCTGTTCACGCTGGTGCTGGCGGTCATCGCGACGATCGGTCGGGCGATGGCGCCGCTTCTGGTGGGGCTGTGCCTGCTGGCCATCGTCGCCAACATCCTGCAGGTCGGTTTCTTCGCCAGCGCCAAGCGCCTTCAGCCGAACCTGGGGGCGCTTCACCCGACGCGCGGATTGAAGCGCATCTTCGGCGAGGGCAACGGCGCGATGAAGCTGCTGATCAACCTCCTCAAGCTTTGCATCGTCGGCTATGTCGCCTATGCGTCGGTGCGCGATCAGATGGGGTTGATCGTCAACATCCAGCAGTACGGCTTCCTGCAGATCTTCGCGATCTCCGGCAATGTGCTCTACAAGCTGGCGCTGAAGCTCGGAGTGGTGCTGCTGGTGCTGGCGCTGATCGACTATGCCTGGCAGCGGTATCGCCATGAGAAGCGGCTCAAGATGAGCAAGCAGGAAGTCAAGGAAGAGATGAAGCGCATGGACGGCGATCCGCAGGTGAAGGCACGGCGGCGCGAGATCGCCCGTCAGATGGCGCTTCAGCGGGCGCGGCAGGATGTGCCCAGTGCGGATGTGGTTGTGACCAACCCCACGCACTTTGCCGTTGCGCTCAAGTACGACGCCGACTCCATGACGGCGCCGAAGGTCGTCGCCAAAGGCGCCGACTACATGGCGATGCGAATCCGCGAGATCGCGGTCGCGCACGGGATCCCGATCCTCGAGCGGCCGCCGCTGGCGCGGGCGCTGTATCGCCTGGTCGACGTCGGCCAGGAGATCCCCGAGCAGTTTTACTCGGCTGTGGCGGAGATCCTGGCTTATGTGTACGAGCTGACGGGAAAGACACGGGAAGTTGTCAGGAGTTAGTTTTCAGTTGCCAGTTGCCAGTTGCCAGTTGCCAG
>CALEKX010000065.1 GCA_937904525.1 uncultured Phycisphaerales bacterium | reverse complement strand
ACGCCATCCAGCAGGCGATTGACGCGGCGCGGCAGGAGCTGGATCGGCTGGAGGGTAAGCCGGTTGTCGAGACGTTCACGATTGACGCGGCGCAGAGCTGGCAGCCGACGGTGGAGGTGCGGGCTGGGCAGCGCATTGAGATTGCTGCACGTGGGCAGTGGTGTGGCAACACCGCCAGCCGGGCTAGCCGCACGTTCGGGCCGGACGGAATCGAAAACATCGCCAAGCCCTACGGCTGGTTGGAGGGCAAGATTGGCGATGGGCGGGCGTTTCGCGTTGGGTCGTCGTTTTCGTTCGTCGCGGAGGCGGACGGCATGCTCTACCTCCAGATGCACGACGCGATCAAGAGCGACAACGACGGCGCGATTAGTGTTCGCGTCCGGATCTTCAACTGACGCGACGAAACACAAGCCCGTACTTGCGGATAAACTCGCGGGCCATCGTGCTGGCTTGGCGGATAGCGGCAGTTGCCCCCTCGTCCAGGGCGAAGCCTCGCGACGCGAACACGCCGCGCCAATACTCCCCCGTGCGACAGTTGACGTGGTGATGCCCGGACTTGCCGGGCGGCGCGCCCGTCAGCAGCACCAGGCGGCATCGCTCAAAGGCTGGCATGTAGTTGAGGATGTATCGTTCCTCGACGTGCTCCACAAACTCCGTCGACCATGCCAGATCAAATTGCTCTCGCAAGATTAGGGGGCCGCGTGTGAAGTCGTGGAGGATGTGCTGAGGCGATGGCGTCAGGACCGATGCGTCCCCATCGACGCCCACCCACGACACGCCCAGCGATTCGGCAATCCGGCGCATCCCGCCCGGCCCACAGCCAATGTCAAGCATGCTCCGCACGCTGAAATGGTCGCGCAGCCAGCGCAATGCGCCATGGTCCACGTGTGTTATCCCGAGATGCCCGCCAAGGTGATTCATCCGTTGCTCTCCAGATGCCCCCGAAATCGCTCAAACGGTAGCCGGCTTTCGCCCGTGGAGGCGGGATGCCGGAATGGGCGCCGGCGTCGCGCGTGCGCGGGCTGTTCGGCGATCAAGCGCAGATGGCCTCGACGCCTGCGGCGGCGATGGGCGCATCGACAGCGACGGCCGCTTCCGTGCGCGCCCAGCCCGTTGCCGCGCAGCCGATACACGCGGCTGGCGCGACGCCCATCGCGTACGCATCGGGCGTGACGATCGCCAGCGGTAGCCCGATTGGACTGAAGCGCAGAAATCCCATCGCCTTCACCGTGATCGCGGCGCTGATGTTCATCAGCGGCATACTCGTGACAGGGATGTCATGGTTCGGGTCACCATCCGGCGACAACGTGATTGTGGCGCTGGGCGGCACGTGTAGCTTCCTGCTGCTTTGCATCCCCGCAGTGGTGCTGTGGCTGGTGTGGGTCTATGGCGTGCATGCGGACGTGCGCAGCCTGAGCAATGCGGGCTACAGCATCTCGCCGGGGCAGGCGGTGGGGTTTTCGTTCATCCCGCTGTTCGATGCGTTCTGGGGGTGCTACATGCCGTATCGGCTGAGCGGGCAGATCAATCAGTATCTCCAGGCGCGGCAGCTTGCACCGATCAACAGCAGCGCGGTGCTGGCCTGTCAGATCGCCTCTGTCGTTTCGGCATTGCTGGTTCCCGGCGTGCTGCCGGTCCTGTATGCCGTTACAATGTGGCAGGTGCAGGGGGGGCTCAACCGCCTGATCGGTAAGCCGAGGCCAGGGCGCGCGTAGTGCGGTGGTGCCAGCGTTGCGTTGACAGCGTCACCAGACGGCTGGAAGATTCAGCCGGCGCTTCGCTTTCAACGGCATGGCCTTTCTCTCGCCCATCTGGCTGTGGCTGGCGATCCCGTGGGCTGCGGTCACGGTGTGGCTGCTGCGGGGTCGCGGACGTGACACGCGCGTGCCGTTCGTCGCGCTGTGGCAGGATGCAACACACACCAGCCGCAGCCGCCGCAGATGGCGGCTGCCGCCGACGGGCGTGCTGTTGCTGCTGGCGGCGATGCTGCTGGGCATCGGTGCCGCCGCCGAGCCGGCTGTAGTCAGCCGCGAATCGGCTGAGCCGATCACAGTCATCTGGGATCGCGGCATCGCGATGGCCGGGCGTCATGCGGAGGTCGCCGATGAGCTGTCCGCCGCCTTTGCCACTGGTTCACACCAGCCGCGCCGGGTTCGCCTCGCCCCTGTTCCCGGCGATCAGGCGATCGACACAGACACGCGCGGCTGGCTCGACCAGGCGAGACAGCTCTCGCTCACAGCCGTCGATACCGGCGCGATACTTCGCAGCACCATCGCCGCAACACTGCGGCAGACGGATCAGCCGATCATCGTCGTCACTTCGGCCCGGCCAGCCGTCGACGATCCGCGTCTGATCGTCGTCACGCCAACCTCGCCGCCGCGCAACGTGCGCATCGAGCAGTTTGCCTTCCGCGATGACCCCAAGCGGCAAGCCATGGTGCATGTGGGAAATCAGGGAGGCCTTACGCGCGCGATTCTGCGCATTTTGGCGCACGATCGCGTGTTGGAGGAGCGGTCGATCGACCTCCCGCCGACGGGGGAGACAGGCAGCTACTACATCGATCTGGCGGAGTCGCCCGATGTCCTGGCCGTCGAGCTGGTGGCCGATGACGCGACGGACATCGACAATCGCGCCTGGCTGACGCGCCAGTCGCGGTGGCCGCGCATCATGACGGCATCACCGATGCCGCCGGCTGTGCAGCGTGTCATCGACATCTACACCGCTCAGCGGCCGTCCGACGACCGTTCGCCGACGCTTGTCATCTCCCGCCAGCCGCTGGCGGATCGCATCGCCGGGATCATCCTGTCGGCTGCCGATCAGCCGGCGCCGGCGGGATCGCAAGTGGGGCTGTCGACACATCCGCTGGTGGAGGATGTGCCCTTCGAGCGGCTGGATCCGCTGCGCGTCAGCGGCGAGGGGCCGCCGGAGGGGTTCACGCTCATTGCGCAGCTTAACGGTCAGCCGCTCATCGCCGTGCGCGACGCGCCCGCGCGGCAGGTATGGGTCGGATTCGATAGCCCGTCGTTTGCGATGACACCGGGGTTTGTCGTGCTCTGGGCGAAGATGCTGGAGTGGGTCGGCGGCGAGGCTGAGCTGTATGCGGCGCGTGAGGCTGGGTCAATTGGTGGAACTTGGCAACGCATCGCGCCCGGCGCTGTGCCCGATGACGTCAAGCCGGGATGGGTGGCAGGGCTGTACCGCGATGCCGTCGGACGCTTGGTGGCTGTGAATCCAGCCGTTCCGCGAGGCGACGATGTCGCTGCGCCGTCGCCGACTGCACCGACGGCTGACTGGCGCGAATCGCTGGCGTTGCTGTCGCGGTCCTGGCCGACGGCTGCGCCGATGGGCCATTGGCTGGCCGGCGCGGCGGTGTTGCTGGGTCTCGCCGCCGCGGTGTGCTGGTCTCCGGCTGGCTTGACACGCCTTTACGGGCGGCGTACTGTGCCAAGCTGATCTTGTGGCACTTGGCCAGTGGACCTTTGCGAAGGTCGGGCGTCGGTGCGATCAACCGGGGCACGTGGCAGCGGCATGCGTCGCGCGGCTCGGGTGGATGCGGAAGCATCCCACCGCACGCCGGAGCTATCCTCTTGAGCTGGACACCTAAGCATGTCAGACGCAAGCGCTCAACTGACCGTGACTCAACACAAGGACATTCATGTTGTTGAGTTCACTCATAACAAGATTCTGGATGAGGCCAACATCGCTGAGATCGGCAACACGCTGAACCAGTTGATCGACCAGGGTGAGCCGCCCAAGCTCCTGCTGGACTTCGGTAATGTGGATCACCTTTCCAGCGCCGCGCTGGGCATGCTGATCAATGCCAATAACCGGATCCGCCAGAAGAACGGTCAGCTTCGCCTGGCGAGCATCAAGCCCCAGATCCTCGAGGTGTTTGTAATCACGAAGCTCAACAAGCTGTTCCGGATCCTGCCCGACCGGGCACAGGCGATCGAGAGCTTCACCTGATTTGTGCCGGGCTGTTCGATGGTGAATAGAGGACCGAGCGGTCGAGACTACGGCAGGCCCCACCGGATCGGTGGGACTCATGGGGCCGCACCGGGTGGATCCGTCCCGGAGGGAGAGACTGTGACCGTCAGCATCCCGTCCGATTTTGCAGCCAGCCGCGAGTTGCAGCGGCGCATCATCGACGAGGTCCACCGCGCCGGTTACACCAGCCAGAACATCTTCGCGATCAAGCTGGCCCTCGAAGAGGCGATGATCAATGCCATCAAGCACGGCAATCGCCTCGACATGAAAAAGCACGTCCACGTCCAGTACAAGGTGACGCCCGAGCAGGTCGAGATCATCATCCAGGATGAGGGGGAAGGTTTCCGCCGCGAAGACGTGCCCGATCCCACCCTCGAAGAGAACATCACCAAGTGCAGCGGCCGCGGCATTCTGCTCATCGAAGCCTACATGAACACGGTTGAGTTCAGCGACGGCGGCCGCCGTGTCCGCATGGTCAAGAAGAACGAACCGGAAGCCATCCCAAACCAGTAGACGATCCGCCCACACGGGCACCAGCCGACCGAGCTGTGCAGCGGTTTTCCGGTTGACGCACCTTTGGGGTAGACTGATCCACGATGCCTCTGCTGTGGTCGCTTCTGGCCGTTCCGTTCCTGATTGCACTCAATGCCTTCTTCGTTTCGGCGGAGTACGCGGTGGTCGCCATCCGCCCGCCGCAGGTCGAAGCCATGCGCCAGGGCCGCTGGCGCCGGGCCGCGTGGGCGATCGAGCGGCTCAAGCAGAATCCCGCCAGCGCCATCGGCGCGATCCAGGTTTGCATCACCATGACCAACCTGATGCTCGGCTGGATCGGCGAACCAGCCATGTCCGCGGTGTTGCATCGGGCACTGGGGCCCCTGGTGGAAAGCGCGCCGACGATGATGAAGGGCATCTCGACGGCGCTGAGCTTCATCGTCGTGACGCTGCTGACGGTCGTCTTCAGCGAATTGCTGCCCAAGGCGCTGACGCTGCAGTACATCGGCGCCGCGGCCCGCGTCACGGCGATCCCGGTGCGATGGATCGCCGGCGTCATCAAGCCGCTGGTTTGGCTGATGAACTTCCTGGCCAATTGCGTCACGCGCCCGCTTGGCCTGGGCAGCATCGATCAGATCGAGGAGCAGAACATCACCGTCAGCGAGCTGCGCCTGATGGCGACCAAAGCCGGCGCGCAGGGCGTGCTGACCAGCCGGGCGCAGGATCTGGTCCTCAACAGCCTGGCCTTGCTGGAGCGACGCGCCCGGGACATCATGGTCCCGCGGACGAACATCGCCTATCTCGATCTCCAGCGGACGATGGATGAGAACCGGCAGGTGATGAACTCCCACCTGTACACGCGCCTGCCGCTGTGCGATGGGGGGATGGATCATGTAATCGGTGTCGTGCCGACCAAGGAGTTTCTGGCGGCGTATCACGCCGAGGGGGATGTGCGCGTGTTGCAGCTCATCGCCCAGGCGCCGGTGTTCGCCCCGGAGGGGATTTCGCTGGACCGGCTGCTGGGGCTGTTCCACGAACATCGAACCCAGATGATCTTTCTGGTCGATGAGTATGGCGGCGTCGAAGGGCTGGTGACGCTCAAGGACGTGACCGATGAGCTGGTCGGCGAGATCAGCGACGCACCCTCATCCAGGCCGGTGGCGGCCCAGCCGGAGCGCGGCGTGGTCGTGGGAGGCGACATGCCGGTCCACGAGGTCGCCCGCATGCTCGAACTGCCCGGATGGGGCGGCGAGGAGGGACAGGTGACGATTGGCGGGCTGATCACCTCGCGCCTGCGGCGGATCCCGACGGGCGGCGGCGATCGGCTGAGCGTCGACGGCGTCGAGCTGCACGTTCTGGAGGCGGATGGCCGCGTTGTGCGGCGCGTCGCCGTTCGGAAGACCGTCCAGCCGGATGAACCCGAAGGCGAGCCGTAACCCTTTACGCCATCGTCGCTGTGCCGGGCCGATAGACCGGCCTGGTATCGTGTGATTCGACCCCAACTGTCCCTGCGCATACACTCTCGCGTCCTGATATGTTTCTGCCGATCCGAACAGACGCGCCGATTCGCCAGACGCCGTGGATGAACTGGCTTCTGATTGGCGCCAACGTGCTGATGTTCGTGGCCCAGCGGAGCGTATGGGCTGGGAGCGGCGCGGCATCGCTGGTGCTGCATCCGGACGCCTTGCGCGTGCTGAACTTCTTCAGCTACCAGTTCCTGCATGCGGACATGGCGCACCTGATCGGCAACATGCTGTTCCTGTACATCTTCGGGAACAACGTCAATGACCGCTTCGGGCATATCGGATATCTGGCGTTCTACCTGGCGGGGGGCGTGCTGGCGGGGGTGGGGCACTTGCTGGTCAGCGAATCGCCCGTGCTGGGGGCCAGTGGGTCGGTGGCGGCTGTGACGGGGGCATTTCTGGTGCTGTTCCCGCGATCGTACGTGACGGTGATCTACCTGTTCATCTTCATCGGCGCGTTCCAGATCTGGAGCATGTACCTGATCGGGTTCTTCTTTCTGAAGGACGTGCTGCTGAACTTCATGGGCAGCACGGGCGTGGCGCACATGGCCCACATCACGGGAACGGTATATGGCGCAGCCGTAAGCGTGGGCCTGCTGATGACGGGGCTGGTGCAGCGAGATCTGTATGACATGCTGGCGCTGATCGACCGGTGGAACCGGCGGCGGGCGCATCGGGCGGCTGTGGCGCGGGGTTATAACCCCTTCGGCTATGCGGCAACGGTGCAGCCGCAGGAGGTCGATCCGTTCACGCAGCAGATTCTCGAAATGCGTGCGGCTGTGTCCGAGGCGATGGCTCACAATCAGCCGGAGCGGGCGGCGCAGCTCTACCTGGATTTGAAGGCCCGCGATCCGTCGCAGGTCCTGTCGCGGCAGACGCAACATGACGTGGCGACACAATTGGCGCATCAGCAGCTCTATCCCCAGGCGGCTGAGGCGTATGAGCAGTTCCTGCAGGCGTATCCGCGGGCCGAGCAGGTGGCGCAGGTGCATCTGATGCTGGGGCTGATCTACAGCCGCTACCTGCATCAGCCGGAGCGGGCGCGGCATCATCTGCAGGGGTTCCTGCAGCGTGTGCACGACGGCCGGGAAGCGGAACTGGCGCGCGAAGAGCTGGCGCGGATTGGTGGCTGAGGCCCTTGCCGCGAAGGCGCGAAGATCGCGAAGGGTTGTGGGGTGTGCCGTCTGCTGTGGCACGAGCGTCCCGCCCGTGCATCCCTCAGGCTGACCTGCACGTGCGGGGACGCACGTGCCACAAAAACGCGGACGAAGCTTGATCTGCGAAAGTCCTGTTGGAACGTCATCCTGAGCGAAGCGAAGGATCTCGACCGCTTCTGACGCACCGGATCCTTCGCTGCGCTCAGGATGACCATTTTGGGCGATCGCTGGACGGGCGATTGTGATGTTGGGTCGCCCGCTGTCCCCGCCCGCCGCCTGCCGCCTGCCGGCCCTCACAACTCCTGCGGTTCGATGGCGGCGACGATCTGCTCGGCTGTGCGGACAGCCTCGAGGCCGTCGTGGACGCTGACGACCGGATCGCAGCGGCCGGTGGCGGCTTCGACGAAGGCGTCCAGCTCCGCCCGCAGTGGCTCGACGTCGTCGATCTCAAGCTCCTGCACGTTGACCAGCTTGGAGTAATCGAGCTGGGAGAGATCCTCGATTTCGCCCGAGCGGATGCGATTGACGGCATCGCGAATGGCTTCGAGATTGCCCTTGCGATGGGCGACGATGCCGTAGCGCTTCTGGTAATCCAGGGAGACATACGCATCGCGGCTGAAGACGCGGAGCTTGCGTTCCGTCTTGAGCGCCAGACGAGACGCGGTGAGGTTGGCGACGCAGCCGTTTTCGAACTTCACGCGTGCGTTGCAGATATCTTCGGCGCCGCCAAGGACGCTCACGCCGACGGCTTCGATCGCCTTGACCGGCGAGCCGGCGAGCTTCAGCACGATGTCGATGTCGTGGATCATCATGTCGAGCACGACGCCGACATCGATCGAGCGGAATGTCAGCGGGCTGATGCGGATCACTTCCATGAAGCGCGGGCTGATGCCGAGGCGCTCCATGGCGCGGATCGCGGGGTTGAAGCGCTCGATGTGGCCGACCTGCACGACGGCGGCATGCTCGCGGGCGAGGTCGCGGATGCGCTCAGCCGTTGCGACGTCGGCGGCCAGGGGCTTTTCGATCAGGCAGGCGATCCCCCGGCGGAGGAACGGCTCAGCCGTCTCCAGGTGCTTCTTCGTGGGAACGGCGATGGTGACGGCTTTGACCTTGTCGAGCAGCTCATCGAGAGACGCCGCGGCGGTCGTGCCGTACTGCTCGGCTGCCTCAGCGGCGGCGGCAGGGTCGGCGTCGTAGACGCCGGCGAGCTTGACGTTGGCCATCTGCGAGTAAACGCGCGCATGGAGTCGGCCCATTCGTCCGCAGCCGACAACGGCGACGGGCAGCGGATGTTCCGGGCTGACACGGGGATCGGTGTGGATCATGGGCGTCAGTGTATGAGGGGCGGTTGGTTAGTGGAAGGTCTTGGGAAGAAGAGCGACGAAGCGAAGGAGCGACGAAGCGACGCAGGGAGAGACTGAGACACGAACAGAGAAAGTGGGGAGACACAGCGGCGGCGCAGGTGAATAGGTGAACAAGAGATCGCGAGTCACAAGTAACGAGTAACCAGTAACCAACATCAACCCCTCAAACCAGCATCTCGACAAACAGATAGCGGAGGGGGTGATGCAGGTGGACGGTGATGTGGCCGTCAGCCGTGACGATCGCGTGGCCGTCGCCGGCAAGGATGCGGACATCTTTGGCGGGGCGATGCGGCAGGAACGACCATTGCGGTTGATCGTTCAGCTCGCGGAAGATCATCGCGTAGGCGCGGCTGTCGTGCTCGTTCACGGAGACAAA
Organism: uncultured Phycisphaerales bacterium; assembly: GCA_937904525.1. Taxonomy (GTDB): domain Bacteria; phylum Planctomycetota; class Phycisphaerae; order Tepidisphaerales; family Tepidisphaeraceae; genus CALEKX01. The sequence continues at coordinate 38,533 of CALEKX010000065.1, read as the reverse complement.
CCCTGTCCATGACGTGCCGTCCGGCTCGCCGCCGATGGGCAGGATCGTGCCGGAGAAGATGGCATCGCGATGCGACTTCCATGTGCGCGCCAGTGCGCTGATGGGCGCAATGACCTCCTCCGGCAGGTTCGAAACTTCGAACCAGCCCAGCGGATTGGCAAAGAGTGTGATCGCGAGCAGATAGTCCGGCGGATACGCCGACGGCGCAAGGGGATCATCGCCATACAGTGCGCGATTGCGCGCAGGATTCAGCAGCTCAAACCGCAGGCGGGCTGGATCGACATGATGCGCCAGCATCCACAGGTTTCGCAGCGTGTGATGTGGCCAGTAGCTGCGCCAGTCGGTATAGCGATTTTCGACGAAGATCGGCCCGACATGCGGCAGGCCGAAGTAGCCGGGGCGCGTCTGGGCGGTCACGTCCAGGTCGAACACCACCTGCCCGGCGGATTCCGCCAGCACACGATCGAAAAACTGCCGCAGGTTCCGCTGCGCACGGCGCGTCTTCGCGTTAACGCCGTCGATCTTGAAATAGCTGATGCCCAGCCGGCGATGCAGGTCGAGGACGGTGTCGGCATCGCGCTGCCAGTTGGCAAAGTCATCGGACGAATCGGGCGCAAACCAGACGCCGATGCGCAGACCCTTGTCTGCGGCTTCGCGCACGATCGGCTCAATGCCATTGGGGAAACGCTCAGGATGGGGCGTCCAGAAGTTGGGATCCGCTTGCCAGAATCCGCTCCACACGCCGCCCTTGTGCCGATGGGCGGAGTTGGCGCTGATGCCGCGCTGCCAGCCGTCGTCGATCTGGACGACATCGACCCCCGCCCGCGCGGCTGCGTCGATCTCGCGGCGCAGGAACTCCTCGTTGATGCGGGCATCGCGCGAGCGGTCGCCCCAGGTGTTGGAGAGGAACATGCCGTCTCGGCCGGCGATGATGGGGCGAAGCCGCCGCTGGTATTGCTGCAGGGTCGCGATCCGGCCAGCGGTTCCGCCAGCGTATGCCAGCACGATGCACGCGTCGCCCAGGCCGCCCGATTCGTCCAGACCATGCCCGAGCAGGCTGACCTGCGCAGTGCGGATGCGCAGATCGCATGGTGACGTCACCGGCCGGGCATGCGGCAGCGGCGCGAGCTTGAGAAAGATCAACCCCTCGCTACTGAGCGTGCGCTGGAGATAAAAGAGATTGCCGGCGAGCGCAAGCTCCCGCTCGTTGGGATGCAACAGCCAATCCCGCGTGGAAACCAGCGTGTCGTGGTGATCGGTCTGGTCGACCAGCGTCACCTGCGTCAGACGCGTGTGCAGCGGGTCGATCTGGAAATGATCCACCACATCGGCTTGGAGAGACTGGTCGCCCTCGGTCGGCGATTCGATGCCCGTAGCCGACGCCTGCACCGAGGCGGCTTGGGCTTCGCCCACACCGGCGGGCGCCTGCAACTGCATCTGCACGCCCGGCGAGCCGGGGAAGATCTGGAAATGCCATGCCCAGCCGTCGCCCAGATGCACCACGGCGCACAAAGCCGGGGCTGAGACGGGCGTCGGCTGACGGGTTTGGACCTCCAGCCGCGGTGCGGAGGCCGACCGCGCCGACAGATCCCCGATCAGCGACGGCTGATCCGATTCAGCCGCGATCCACTCGCTGCCCGTGGGCTTGTAGAGGAACGACACCGCATGCAGCCGCCCGTCGCGAATCCGCCAGGATCGCTCGATTACGGCATTGCCGATGGTCAGCCGGCTGTCTTCCAAGCGGGCGTAGCACTCGTCTGTCGGCGTGTACGTCATGAGGGGGGAGGATACCGCAGAACCACCACCGGCGTCAGGCGCGCAAAGGTTGCACCGACCCGCGATGTCTGCAATCTGCGAAGGCGTACGAAAACTCCGGGTGGCGGGACTCGAACCCGCACGACCTTTCGGCCAGTGGATTTTAAGTCCACAGCGTCTGCCATTCCGCCACACCCGGTGCTTGCGGGGCATTGTACCGGGGCTGAAAGGGGGCTCCAATCGCGAGGACTAAAGGATTAATCGGGTGCGAAATGCTTGCCTTTCAGCAAGGAGGCGTAAAGATAGGGCCGCTGGCAGGCGACGCCCGCCGCCGGCTGGGTAACCGGAGGATCGCCTATGAGCGAATCCACGCGAAACCGCCTGTTCGTCCGGTACGGATCGGCGTTGGCAGCCGTCGGCGTGGCTGCGGCGCTGACCGTGCTCCAGGAGCGCCTCTTCGACATCCGCGCGCCGTATGCATGGTTCTACCTGGCGGCGATTGTCACAGCGATGGCCGGGGGCGTGGGGCCGGGGGTGGTTACGGTCGTGCTGAGCGTGGCTGTCGTGGCGGGGGCCCTTCGGCCGTCCATGGACGACACCGTCGCCAAATGGATGGTTGAACACGGGGTTGTGACGCGCAGCGTGCTGTTCGTGATGCTGGCGGGTGTGTCGGCATTGCTGTGCGGGGGGCTGTACCGATCGCAGCGTCGCCTGGCGCGTCAGCTTGAAGCGGCCCGGGAATCCGAAGCCCGCTTTCGCACCTTCTTCGAAACCAGCCCGATCGGCATCAGCATTGCCCGCGATGGGCGGATGATCTACGCCAACTCGCACTTTGCCGAGATGTTCGGCTACGAGCATGAGGGGCAGATCGTCGGCAGGCCGATTACCGATTTCCTGTCCGAGCGCGTGCGGTCGGTGCTGGCTGCGCGAAACGAGCGCCGCCAGGCCGGCGCCAGCGAGATCCGCGCATACGAAGCCGAAGGCCTCCGCAAGGATGGCAGCGCATTCCCGTTCCGCGTCTCCGCCTCGCGGATCGATCTGTCCGACGGGCCGGCGACGATCGGGTTTTTCATCGACATCTCCCAGCAATATCGCTACGAGCAGGCGCTGCGCGACAACCAGGAGCGCCTGCAGGCTGCGCTCTCAGCCGCGCACATGGGGACCTGGCGGTACGACTTCCGCACGGGCATCGAGGTGCGCGGGTCCAGCCTCAACAACCTGCTCGGCCTGGAGCCCGTGCCCACCGGCCAGCCGGTGACGGATTTCCTCAGCCGCGTCCATCCTGATGATCGGCCGCTTGTCGACCAGGCCATCCAGGGTTGCGCGCGCGGCGACGAGTATGACGTCTCCTTCCGCATCGTCCGTGCGGATGGGACGATCCGATGGGTGCGCGACCGGGGCGTCCTGGCGCGCGACAGCAGCGGCGCTCCGCTGTACATGACCGGCGCGATGGTCGATGTCACGGCCCTGCGCGAAGCGCAGCACGCACTGTGGGAACGCGAGCGCGAGCTGGAGCGGATTCTGTCGAACCTGCCTTCGGTCATCGCGCGGATCGACCGGCAGATGCGATATCAGTTCGTCAACGAGTCGATCCGCCGCGTCACCGGCTATCCGCCGTCGCACTTTCTGGGCAAGTCCATCTTCGAAGCGCAGCTCAACCCGCAATCGGTCGAGGTCGGCGCGCGCCTCATCCGGCAGGTGTTCGAAACCGGCCAGCCGGCGGAGGCCGAGCTGGTCTACCCCTCGCCGGATCGCGAGCGGGCGTTCCAGTTCCGCGTCGTGCCGGAGATGGATGCCGATGGCAACATCGTCTCGGTGCTCGCGATCTCGCATGACGTCACCGCCAGCCGCGATGCGCGGGCGGAGCTGAATCGCGCCATCGAGCAGGAGCAGATCGCCCGCCGCCAGGCCGAGGCCGCCAGCCGTGCCAAGGACCAGTTCCTGGCGGTCCTCTCCCACGAGCTGCGCACGCCGCTGACACCCGTGCTGCTGACGATCGGCGCCATGGAAGCTGATCCCGGCCTGTCGCCGGAGATGCGCGAAGACCTGGCGATGATCCGCCGCAACGTCGAGCTGGAGACGAAGCTCATCGACGACCTGCTCGACGTGACGCGCATCACCAACGGCAAGCTGCGGCTGCAGTTGACGCGGACGGGCGTGCATGCGCTGATCCGCCATGTCGCCGGTAGTCTCCAAGCCGAAGCCGACGCCCGCCGGCTGACCATCGATCTGGACCTGCAAGCGAGCGATGACGTCGTCAACGGCGATCCCGCGCGTCTGCAGCAGGTCTTCTGGAACCTGCTGAAGAACGCGATCAAGTTCAGCCATGAAGGCGGGCGCATCCAGGTGCGCACGGCCATGGCTGAGCCGCGCATGCTGCAGGTGGAGGTGATCGACGAAGGGATCGGCATCGAGCCGCAGGGGGTCGATCGGCTGTTCGAGGCGTTTGAGCAGGGCAGCTCGTGGGTGACGCGGCAGTTCGGCGGGCTGGGGCTGGGCCTGGCGATCTCAAGGGCCATCATGGAGCTGCATGGAGGGACGATTACGGCCGCCAGCGACGGAGTTAACCGCGGCGCGACATTTACGGTGACATTGCCGGTTGTGGCGCCGGTCGAGCGGCTGCTGAACCGGATCGAATCCGGGTCGATCGGCAGCGGCCAGGGGCGGCGTGTGCTGCTCGTGGAGGATCATCGCGATACGCGGCAGATGCTGCAGCGATACCTGCAGGCTGCGGGGTTCGAGGTGCTGATTGCAGGCAGTGTCGCGGCGGCGCTGAAGGTGGCGGCGGAGCAGCCGTTCGATGTGCTGGTCAGCGACATCGGCCTGCCCGATGCCAGCGGATTCGACCTGATGCGGCAGGTCCGCTGCCGCAAGCCGGTCCCCGGCATCGCCATCAGCGGCTACGGCATGGAAGCCGACATCCGCAACAGCCACGACGCCGGCTTCTTCGCACACCTGACCAAACCTGTCGACCCCAAGCATCTGCAGGCGACGATCCATCAGGCGATCGCGGCGAATGGGGCTTGAGCCAGCAGGCGGCAGGCAGCAGGCGGCAGGCGGCAGGCAGCAGGCGGCTGGGTGATAGGGTGACAAGGCGAGGGGGAGCAGGTGGGGGACGTTGGTCCTCGGAGCGGAAGTTCCAAGCTCCAATCACTAAGTTCCAAGGAAGTTCCAAACCCAGAAGAACCAAACACACAAAGCCAAACGCCAATCCGGTATCCCGGATCTGAAATTTCAAATCTCAGATTTCAAGCCACCATCCGTGTTCATCCGTGGTTCCCCCCAAACCAAAATCCCCAATCCAAAATCAGAAACTGGGCCCCACAACCACCCGCCACGCGCAGCAACCGCCCTGCGTCGAGTTGCCACGAGTGACAAGTAACAAGTGACAAATGACAAATGACCAAAACAAAAAACCCCGGAACGGCGAGTGTCCGGGGTCTTGATTGCTTTGCGATTGGTATCACCGATTGGCGGTGATTACCGCTTACGACGATCGCGGCGCGCCTTGCGCTTCTTGCTGCCGATCTTCCGTCGGCGCCGTGGCTTGGCCATGTGCTGCTCCTTTCACATCTGCGGTTGTGGCGCCTCGGAGGCGAATCGGTCCTCAGCCGCACACCGCGGGCTGAACAACTGGAGTCATCGGGATTCGAACCCGAAATTCCACCATGCCATGGTGGCGTGATCCCATTTCACCATGACCCCGTATGGGAGGCCCGGCGGCGGCTGCGCCTCGGTCGCCTGTCAGACCTACGAATCTACCGGCCTGATGGATCGTGTCAAGGGGGGCAAATGCGAAGGTCTCTTTCAGCAGGGGCTGGCATGATCAGGACTTGCGGCTTCGTGCCCGGTGGATGGCGGCCTTGCCGAAGCGGGAGTTGATCTGATCGACCGCGGAATCCAGCGCCCGGCGGCGATCGTGCTGGGGCTGATCAAACAGCGATAGCTGGGCGGCCGGCGGGCCGAGGGAGGTGGCGGTCATCCCCAGCAGCCGGACCGGCTGGAACGACTGCCTGGCCCACTGGTTGAAGATCGCCAGCGACGCTTCCCACAGGGCGTCAGTCGAATCCGTCGGGCTGGGCAGCGTCTGCGAGCGGGAGATCGTCTTGAAGTCGCCGTAGCGGATCTTGAGCCGCACGCCCCCGGCAAACTGCCCGGCTCGCCGCAGGCGCCAGGCGACGTTCTCCACCTCCGACATCAGCACGCCGCGAAGATGCTCGGCATCGGCGATGTCCGTGTCGAAGGTATGCTCCTGGCCGATGCTTTTGGCGTCATGGTCGGGCGTGACGGATCGCTGGTCGATCCCGAAACACAGCTCGCGGAAGCGTACGCCGTCTTCGCCGAAGGTGTCGGTGAACCACTGCGGCGTCATGCGGCGCAGGTCGCCGATGGTGCGGAGGTTCATGCTCTGCAGGCGGGCGGCTGTCCGCGGCCCGATGCCCCAGACACGCTCGATCGGCAGGGGGCAGAGCGTGGTGTCGAGGTTCTCGGGCGTGATGATGGTCAAGCCGTCGGGCTTGTTGAGGTCCGATGCCAGCTTGGCCAGGAACTTGTTGGGGGCCAGGCCAATGGAGGCGGTCAGTTGCAGTTCATTGCGGATCCGCTGGCGGATCTCCTCCGCCACGCGCTGGGCGGGGCCGAAGAGGCGCTCGGTGCCGGTCAGGTCGACGAAGGCCTCGTCGACGCTGATCGGCTGGACCAGCGGACTGTACGATTCGAGGATCGCCAGCATCCGCTGTGAGACCTCCCGATAGCGCTGGCCGCGCACGGGTACGACGATCGCCTGCGGGCAAAGCCGCTTGGCGACGGCCATCGGCATGGCGGATCGACAGCTGAACGGCCGGGCCTCGTACGACGCCGTGGTCACGACGCCGCGCGGGCCGTCATAGCCCACCAGCACCGGCTTGCCGCGCAGCGCAGGATTGTCCAGCTGCTCGATGGCCGCGAAAAACGCGTCCATGTCGACGTGGAGGATGGTGCGGGGAGTCTGCAAGGCGCCTAGTATTGTAGCTCCATGACCATGACCGAGGAGAATTCCCCTTTGCCGCCGGCAGGCCCGACGGCGACACGGCTCTATCGCGTTCCGCGCCCGGCGACACGCAATCCGCTGCGGCGCTACATGCACTGGCTGCACACGATGTGGCCAGCCGGCGATGTCGAGAAGCTTCCGGTTGTCCGGGAAGACGGTTCGACCAACGTGCCGGGCGTTTACGTGGTGGGCGACCTGGCCGGCGTGCCGCTGCTGAAGTTCAGCGCGGACACCGGGGCAAAGGCGGCTCAGCGTATCGCAGCCGATCCGGCGCTTGCGCGCGATCGCGCACGATTGGGCGATGACGGCGTGGCCGACGTCGCCATCGTCGGTGGCGGGACAGCCGGTTATTCAGCCGCCCTCGAGGCTCGCAAACTGGGTTTGCGGTTCGTCCTGATCGAATCGGCTGAGCCGTTCAGCACTGTCGTCAATTTCCCGAAGGGCAAGCTTATCTTCACCTACCCCACGCAGATGACGCCCGCGGGCGATCTGCGTTTTACGGCTGGGACGAAAGAGGAGCTCCTGGAAGAACTGCGCGCCCAGACGCGCGGCATCGAGCCGGTGCGCGGACGAGCAACGCACATCACGCGCCACGGCGGCGTGCTGCAGGTGGAGCTGGAAGACGGCCAGCCGATCCGCGCGCTGCGCGTCATCATCGCGATCGGCCGATCGGGCAATCATCGCAAGCTCGATGTGCCCGGCGAAGACCTGCCCAAGGTCTACAACCGCCTGCACGATCCGCGCGATTTCGCCGGCCAGCGGGTGCTGGTTGTCGGCGGGGGCGACAGTGCTCTCGAAGCCGCAATCGCGCTGGCCGAGGGCGGAGCCGACGTCACGCTCTCCTACCGCGGGGCGGAGTTCAGCCGGCCCAAGCCCGACAATATCGAGCGCCTGCAGCGCATGCTCCGCGATCCGCAGGATCACGAGCAGATCGAGCAGCCGCAGGAGCACGAAACCACGGCTGTCGGCGATTTCGTGCATGAGCAGGAAGGGGCGGCCATGCCGCCGCGCGGATCGATCCGCCTGCTGATGCGGTCGCGCGTCGTGCGAATCGAAGAAGACGCCGTCGAGCTGACCATCGACGGCGGGCAGACGATGCGGATCGGCAATGACGTGGTCTTCACGATGATCGGCTATGACCCGCCGCTGGACTTTTTCCGGCGGAGCGGGATTCGGATCCGCAACGAGAGGTCGCCGCGCTGGTGGATCACGCTGATGGCCTTCCTGCTGGCGTGCTTCTGGATGTACCACTGGAAGAAGACGGGGGTGACAGTCACGGGGATCGAGGCGATCGACCGCTGGTTGGACGTCGGTTCGTGGTGGAGCGCCAACGGCTGGTTCCCGGCGAACGTGCCGGCGTGGCTGGCGACACTGGGGGAAGCATGGCGTACGCCGTCGAACCTGCTGGGGACGCTGCGCATCAGCATGGGCGAAGCCGGGTTCTGGTATTCGGTCGCGTATTGTGCCGCCGTGGTCGGCTTCGGCATCGATCGCGTCATCCGCAAACCGACGCCATATATCCGCATCCAGACGGCGGTTCTGGCGGCGATTCAGGTGATCCCGCTGTTTCTGCTGCCGTACATCCTTTTGCCGTGGATGGGGCACAATGGCTGGTTCGACAACGGCGTGGGGCGGTGGTTTGCCGACACGTTCTTCCCCGTCGCCGATTACACCGAGCATGGGCGCGAGTACTGGCGGGCGTTCGGGTTCATCCTCGCCTGGCCGCTGTTCATCTGGAACGTGTTCAACTATCAGCCGCTGTGGGGCTGGCTGATCGTCAGCTTTGTGCAGACGTTCGTGGTCATCCCGGTGATCGTCTACTTCTGGGGCAAGGGCGCGTATTGCGGATGGATCTGCTCCTGCGGCGCGCTGGCCGAGACGATGGGGGATCGGCATCGCACGAAGATGCCGCACGGGCCGCTATGGAATCGGTTGAACATGATCGGCCAGGGATTTCTCGCGTTTGCGATGGTCCTGCTGGTGCTGCGCGGGTTGGCGTGGGCCTGGCCGCAGTCCGTTTTCGGCCAGGCGTTTGATTACCTGTTCAGCCGTCTGCCGCTGTTCAACTACGTCTGGTTTGTGGACCTGCTGTGGGCGGGGATCATTGGGGTGGGGATGTATTTCTGGTTCAGCGGGCGCGTGTGGTGCCGCTTTGCCTGCCCGCTGGCCGCGCTGATGCACATCTACCATCGCTTCTCGCGCTTCCGGATCATCCCGGACAAGAAGCGGTGCATCTCGTGCAACGTCTGCACGACGGTCTGCCATCAGGGCATCGACGTGATGAACTTCGCCAACAAGGGACTGGCGATGGCCGATCCGCAGTGCGTGCGCTGCAGCGCATGCGTGGAGTCCTGCCCGACAGGCGTGCTCGAGTTCGGCCAGATCAACCCGAAGACGGGCCAGGTGATCCGCAAGGATCCAGCCTGGTTGGCAGCGTCACCCGTGTTGATCCGTGAGAGCGAGGTCACGGTCAATGGGAAGCGGCGGGGGTAAGAGCGACGATGGGATGTGACGCGGGCGGCCTTGGCCGCCGCCGGTCCAGGTCCGCCAGGGCGGACCCTGCGATAGCTACTTTGTCTCTTCGTCTCTCCGTCTCTCCAATCACCTCATTGAACCGCGACGCCACCGTCGCGTAACATGGCCCGAATGTCCTCCTTTGACGACGCGATCGAGGCATTGCGCGAGGCGGTGAAGCAGGCGCCGGACAATCTGGGTCTGCGCCGGCACCTGGCGGAGACGTGCCTGAAGGCCGGCCGGGCTGACGAAGCCGAGACGCATTTTAAAGCCGCGCTTGCCCGCCAGCCGCACGATGCCGAGCTAAAGCTCGGTCTGGCGACGGCGTTCTACCGCCAGGGCAAGCATTCGGCTGCCGCCGTCATCGTGGAGGATCTGCTCAAACGCGACCCGCCCGCTCGCACGTTCGTACTGCATGCGCGGCTGCTGCTGGTTGAGGGGGATGTCGAGCGAGCCGTGCGGCAGTATCGCCGTGGGCTGGATGCCGATCCGTCTGTGGCGGACGAAGAGCTGTCCGCCCGCCTGGGCGTTCGCGCCGGGCCGGACGATGCCATGCCTTCGGACGAGGCCATGGAGATTGTCGACGGCCGCGTGCGGGCAGCCCATGAGGCGTTCAGCCGGCCGGCTGAGGCGGATATCGAGCTGCCGAAGGCGACGTTCGCTGATGTCGGGGGCATGGAGGCGCTCAAGGAAGAAATCCGCGCCAAGATCATCCATCCGCTGGAGCATCCTGAGCTTTACAAAGCCTACGGCAAGTCGGTCGGCGGGGGCATCCTGATGTACGGCCCGCCCGGCTGTGGCAAGACGCATCTGGCGCGCGCGACGGCTGGCGAGATCAAGGCGCGCTTCATCGCCGTCGGCATCAACGACATCCTCGACATGTGGATCGGCAGCTCCGAGCGGAATCTGCACGACCTGTTCGAACAGGCGCGGCGGAATGCGCCGTGTGTGTTGTTCTTCGACGAGGTCGATGCGCTCGCGGCCAGCCGATCGGACATGCGCACCAGCGCCGGGCGACAGGTGATCAACCAGTTCCTTGCCGAGCTGGACGGCGTGAACAGCAGCAATGAGGGCGTGCTGATCCTGGCCGCCACCAATGCGCCATGGCATTTGGATTCGGCGTTCCGCCGGCCGGGGCGGTTCGACCGGATCCTGTTTGTGCCGCCACCGGATCGACCGGCCCGGGCGGAGATCCTCCGCATCCTCTGCCACGGCAAGCCGACGGCTGACATCGACTTCGACCATGTCGCGAAGAAGACCGAGCACTTCAGCGGGGCCGATCTCAAGGCTGTGGTCGACCTGGCCGTCGAAGCCAAGCTCCGCGAAGCTGTCAAGACCGGCAAGCCCCTGCCCCTGACCGCCAAAGACCTGCTGTCGGCTGCCTCACAGGTCAAACCCAGTACACGCGAATGGTTCAGTACAGCCCGCAACTATGCCCTGTATTCCAATCAGGGGGGCGTGTACGACGACATTCTCAAGTACCTGAAACTATAGAAGTTGTGCATCCTTCCCACCTTTCGCGTCGGCTGTGGTGTTCCGCCGGCGCGGGAGGATTTTCGCCCGCCTTGTCCATGTTTCATATTGGAGAATGCTGGTACAGGGACGATGATGTTGGCCGCAGGAGGCGATGGTTTTGACAGTGGGCATGGGAACATCCGCCGCATATCAACGGGCATTGCTGCTGTTGCAGCAGAATCGCCCGGCTGACGCCGAGCGCGAGTTGCGCCATGTGCTGGTGTTTGATCCCCAGCATGCCATGGCCCACATGATGCTCGCCCGATGCCTGGTCGAGCAGGAGCGCCTGGACGAAGCCCAGCAGCATGCGATGGAGGGGGTGCGACTTGCGCCGGATGAGCCGATGTCGCACTACACGATGTCGCTCGTGCTCTTTTCGCGCAACCGCTTTCCCGAAGCTGAAGCCGCCATCCGGCAGGCGATCGGCCTGGATCCCAACGACGCCGATCTGATGGCGATGCTCGCGCAGGTGCTGATCCAGCAGCGCCGCTGGGAGGACGCGCTGGCGGCTGCTGAGCGCGGGCTGGCGATCGATCCCGAGCATGTCGGCTGCACGAACCTGCGCGCGATCGCGCTGGTGCATCTGGGACGGACCGAGCAAGCCGGTCAGACGATCGACGCGGCGCTGCGGCGCGACCCGGACAATTCGCTGTCACATGCCAATCAGGGTTGGACGCTGCTGCATCAGGGCGAGCCGCTCAAGGCGATGGAGCATTTCCGCGAAGCGCTTCGCCTCCAGCCGGACAACGAGTGGGCTCGCGCCGGCATCGTTGAAGCGTTGAAGGCGAAGCACCTGGTCTATCGCGTCATGCTCAAGTACTTCCTGGCGATGAGCCGGTTGAGTGCGACTGCGCAGTGGATCATCGTGCTTGGCTTGTGGGTGCTGTCGCGCGTGCTCGATGGTGTTGCCAATTCCTATCCAGCCGTGGCGCCGTTTGTTCGGCCGATCGTCTATGCCTATCTGGTGTTTGTCGTGATGACGTGGCTGTCGCCGCACCTGTTCAACCTGCTGCTGCGGCTGAACCGTTTCGGGCGGCATGCGTTGTCGGATGAGCAGCGGCGGGCGTCGAACCTGCTGGGGGGGATGATCGTGACGGCTGGGATCATCCTGCTGGGCGCGTGGGGGACATGGGATGCCAACCTGCTGGTGCTGGGCATGTGCGCGCTGGCACTGCTGTTGCCGATGGCTGGGGCATATCACGCGCCAGCCGGCTGGCCGCGGTGGGTGATGTTCGCGCTGACGGTGGTGCTGGCGGTGCTGGCATTGGGGATGTACGCCCTGGCTGCGGGTGAAGAGACGCTCAGCCCCGCCAAAGGCGGTCTGTGGCAGGCGATGATGTGGATCTTTGCGATCGGCGTGGTCGCATCGCAAATCCTCGCCAATCTGCTGGCTGCACAGCACGTGCGGCGGTAGCGAAGATGCTCCTGCAGTACCGTTTTCTCGGTGCAAACGGTACCATTCCCCGTTCATATGAATCCGTTGAGTTTCCGTCTGGATGGCAAATGCGCGCTGATCACCGGCGCAGGCCGCGGGATCGGCCTGGCGATCGGCCGCACACTCGCGGCATATGGCGCCGCCGTTGCGCTGCAGGACATCGACCAGGACATCGCTGAGAAAGAGGCTGAGGCCATCCGCGCCGCCGGCGGGAAAGCCGTCGCCTTTGGCGGGGATGTGCGCGATCTGACGCTGCCCTCGCGCCTCGTGCCGGAGGCAGCAAAAGCACTGGGCGGCCTGCACATCCTGATCAACAACGCCGCCCTGCAAAGCCACGCGTATTGGCGCGAAGCCGATCCGCAGACCTTCGAAGTCGAGCTGCGATCGAACCTCACCGTCCCCATGCTGATGTGCCAGCAGGCTGTGGCGATCTTCCAGCCGCAGCGCTACGGGCGGATCATCAACCTCGGCTCGATCCAGCAACTGAACGGCAACCCCACGATGCTCAGCTATTCCCTGAGCAAGTCGGCATTGCACACGATGACGCGGGCATTGGCGCGCGATCTGTCGAAGCACGGGATCACGGTCAATCTAATCGCCCCCGGATGGATCGCCAACACCTGGCGCAACCGCGATGACTTCCCCACGCCGGAGGCCAAGGAGGAGTACGGGAAGCGCATCCCCCTGGGCCGCATTGGCGAGCCGGAGGACATGGCCGGCGTCGCGCTGCTGCTGTGCAGCGAAGCCGGATCGTATATCACGGGCCAGTCGATCTTCGTGGACGGCGGACTTTCCGTCGGAAGGGCCTGATGATGCATGAAACCCGAAGCCACCGACCGTCTGCCGTCGCGCCGTTCGTCAAACTGGCGGACCCGGGCAGCTATGTTGCATGCAGTTGGGATCTGACCCAGGACGCAGCCGGCCGCGAGCATTGGGTGGCGTTCTTCAAACGCCACATCAACACGATCCTGTCGCTGGGCGTGCAGGCCGCCATCGCACGCGGCGAGGACGAGGCAGTCGCCAATCGCCGAGCCGACGCCTGCCGGGCCGAGTTTTACGGTGTCTTCGACGCTTATGCTGCCGATCCCGCATCGCATGGCCGCGTCACGATCCTGACGCTGGACGAGTGGCGCGACCAACTGCTGCGCAAGTACGGGTTTGTCGATGCGTTCATCGATCTGAAGCAGCGCGAGAACGAGCGGACGTTGCCGCTGCTGCCGCAGGTCTGCCAGCAGATCGACGAGTTGCCCTCGGCGCAGGAGCAGCTTCGAGCCGTCGTCGAAGGCGTCTTCGCGGGCAACATCTTCGACATGGGCGCGGAGGCAACGGCGACGCGATTCCTCGGGCAGAGCGTCGATTTCTCAGCCGTTCGGCGCGAGCTGCCGAAGCGGCCGTGGCGGATCGACGACTATGACGCCTTCGCCAAGCGCGTGCTGGAAGGGCCGCGGCATCGCAAGTGCGTCTTCTTCATCGACAACGCCGGCAGCGATTTCCTGCTGGGGGCGCTGCCGATGATGCGCTGGCTGGCGATGCGCGGAACGGCGGTGGTGCTTGCAGCCAACGAGTACCCGACGCTCAACGACATGACCATCCACGACGTCAATGCGTGGTGGGATCGGATCGTCGAGACCGAGCCGTCGCTGGCGGGTCTGCCGATCGAGCGCGTCAGCACAGGCACGGGCGAGCCGCTGATCGATCTGTCGCTGGTGTCACAGGAGCTGAATGCAGCCTCGGCTGACGCGGATCTGGTGATCATCGAAGGCATGGGCCGGGGGATCGAGAGCAATCTGGATGCGGCATTCAGTTGCGATGCGGTCAACATCGCGATGATCAAGGATCCGGCTGTGGGCGCACGCGTGGGGGGGAAGGTGTATGACGTGGTGTTGAGGTATCGCTGAGGGAGCGATCAAGCGACGAAGCGGCAAAGGGGCAGATCGTAGGGTCCGCTTCAGCGGACCCTGCGGATTGACTGCGTGGCGTCATTCGCCGGCCAGATGCTGCTTGAGGAAATGCAGGGTGGCATCCCAAGCCTGCTCGGCTGCCTTTTTGTTGGCGCCGTCGCGGCCGGTTTGCTGGCGCAGGAAGCCGTGGCCGGCACCGTCATACGTGTGGGGCAGGAAGGTCTTCTCTGCCTGCGTCATGGCTTCCAGCGTCGCGGGGACGGTGGAGGTGACGCGAGCGTCATCGCCGCCATAGAAGCCGAGGACCGGGGCCTTGATCGGGGCGATCTTCGCGGCGTCGGACGGCCCGGTGCCGTAGTAGACGATGGCTGCGTTCAACGCGGGTTGGTGGATCGCGTAATTGAAGCTGGCTGTGCCGCCCCAGCAGAAGCCGACGACCGCGGAGCGGTCGCTGGATGCGGGCAGATCGATGGCCCACTGCCTGGCGGCGTCGAGGCGGGCATTGACCTCCTCGACCGACAGCTTCTGGATGGCGGCCCGGACGGCGTCACCTTCGAACGATTCCGTGCCACCGCCGTTGGGACCCTTGCCGGACAGCAGGTCCGGGGCGACGGCAATATACCCCTCCGCCGCGAGGGCGTCGGCGACGCCGCGGATCCAGTCCGTCAGGCCGAAGATCTCGTGGATCACCACGACGACCGGGGCGGCGTCCGGCCGCTCGGGGTAGACGACCCACGAGCGCAGCGGGGTGTCCGAGCCGGGGAGCTGGATCTCGACCCATTCCCCATGGCGGGGGGAGCTGACGAGGGCCTGGGTGGCGGAGTCGCCATCCGGTGGCAGGGCGTAAACGCCGGCACAGATGGTGAGTAGAACAGTCAGAACGATCGCAAGGCGTGTCCGGATCATGGTGATGGATTGTTGCGTTTCCTTTCGCGGGAGGCAACGGTCAATCCGCCCAGCCGACGGGGGGCGGGCGACGGAATACGTGACGGATGCAGGACATGTCTTTTGGCGATGGCGGTCTGAGGACGTCCCGGGTGATTGATCCCGGCGGCGCAGAACGTAACATACTCGATTCGCGGTCGTCCGGATGAAGCCGGACGCGATGGGACCTAACTTTCCGGAAGGATGCACAGACATGGCTGAAAAAAGCGTTTCCACCGAGTCGTTGGCGCTGGAAGAGAACCAGGAATACAAGGGCCCGAAGCTGCGGGTAGCCGTCATCGGCTGCGGTGGCATTGCCCAGACCCACCTGCAGGCAATGCAGCAGATGCCCGAGGTTGAAGTCGTCGCCGGTTGCGATATCGACCCCAAGCGTCTGAAGATCATGGAGGAGAAGTGGGGGGTTAAGAAGAACTACAAGGACTGGAAGGTGATGCTGAAGGAGATGGCGGGCCAGATCGACGCCGTCGACGTCTGCACGCCCAACGGTGTCCACGCCCCGGCTTCGATCGACTCGTCCAACGCGGGGCTGCACGTCATCACCGAAAAGCCGATGGCGATGACCCCCGATGAGTGTAAGCGGATGATTGAAGCCGCGGAGAAGAACGGCAAGAAGCTGTGCATCGGGTTCCAGTACCGCTATCACCCCAACACGCAGTTCCTGAAGCGCGCTGCTGACGAAGGCCAGTTCGGCAAGATCATGTTCGTGAAGTGCCGCGCGCTGCGTCGTCGCGGTATCCCGAACTGGGGCGTGTTCGGCCAGAAGCACCTGCAGGGTGGCGGCCCGATGATCGACATCGGCGTGCACGTGATCGAAATGGCCCACTTCGTGATGGGCAGCCCGCGTCCGGTGGCCGCCGCCGGCAACACCTGGACCTGGATGGGCAACAAGCCGTCCAACGTCGTCAGCCAGTGGCCGAACTGGGACTACAAGACCTACACGGTGGAAGACCTGGCGATCGGCCAGATCCGCTTCGACAACGGCGCGATCATGCAGATCGAGGCTTCGTTCTGCAACCACATCGAGAAGGACGTCTGGAACTTCGATCTGGTTGGCGAGAACGGCGGCTGCACGTGGGATCCTCCGATGATCTTCCGCGACCAGGCGGGCACGATGGTCAACATCTCGCCGGGCTTCCTGCCGCGGCACAACGACTTCCACTCGCTGTTCAAGATCAAGCTGCAGAACTTCGTCGACGCCTGCCTGAAGGGCACGCCGATGACGGCCCCCGGCGAAGCCGGCCTGGCTGTGCAGAAGATCCTCGACGGCGTCTATCGCTCGGCCGAGGCTGGCAAGGAAGTCACGATCGACTGATCGTTGGCTTGTCAGAACTGAAAGATCTACGCGAGGACGCGGATTGCCGCGTCCTCGTGTTTTTTTGTTGCGGTTAGTTGTCCGGGCAGCCAGGCAGTAGGCAGCGGGGGGTTAGAAGTTCGCAGTTGGCAGTGGATGTCCGGCGTCGAGCTGCGGCGGGTGACAAGTGACCAGTGCCAAATGACCAAACAACACCAACGCCCGCGGAGGCTCCTGCCGCGGGCGTTGGGACGCTTCCTGTTGATTGTGACCGATCGCTACTCAGCGATCGTGACCTCGATCCACTGGCGGCCCCACTGCAGGGCGACCTGGTGGTCATCGAAGTAGACATCCAGCTTGTTGCCCTTGATCGCGCCGCCGCGGTCGATGACCTCGACGGGCTTGCCACCGGCGTAGCCGGGGATGATCAGCTTCGTGCCGAAGGGCAGGACATTCGTATCGGCGGCCACGAACTGGCCGTTGTTGTAACTGACATGCTTGCCGCTGGCGGTCAGGCCCTGGGCCTGTGGGCCGCAGCAGATGGTGCACGGGCAGTAGGCCGTGACTTCCATCATCATCGTCCGCGGCTTGGCAGCGGTGGGGGCCTCGCGGTGGTCGTGGCGGGCCGTGCGGGCGACCAGCTTGTCCAGCAGCTCGGCCTCAGCGGGCTGGACGTCGGTCGTCGCAGCCGCGGCGAGCATGACCTGATCGACGGGGAAACCGGCATCGGCCTCCACGGCAATCTGCTCAGCGGGGCGATCCTTGTGCTTCGCGGTGGTATCCGCGGCAGCACCCATGATGCCCATCAGCAGCAGGCAGCAGGTCCCCAGCAGCAGGCGGCGGGCGTGTCGCTGGAGGCGGGTGGTGGCGATGGTCGAATCGGTCGTCATCATGCTCTTCACCTTGGCTCGTCGTGATGGCCAGCTTCAGGTGCTGAGAGTATGGACCGAGTCGTCCGAGGAGGCAGGAAATAATTCAAGTCCTTCCCTGGACGTTGACGATCCTTAACGACTGTAGCTTTTATCCGGTCTTGCACCCCGCGTCAATGCGCAGAAATTGCGCTTCTTCTTATCGGACCTGAAGTTGCCATTCGCAGCCGCCGGCCCATCGACCGTGCGGTTTGTGCCGGATGTTGCCTGGGGGCGACAGTTTTCCGCTGGCCATCGGCCTAGGGATGGCCGAGCTGGGGGGCTATCTGAGCGTGTACAGGAGAACCGCCGCCAGGGCCGCAGCCAGTGCGAGGATCCACCACAGTGACCGGCGCGGCCGCGCCGCGTCGAAGTTCACAAAGCTGCCGCAGTGCGGGCAGATGTCGGCTTCCACGTAGACCTGCCGGCCGCAATACGGACACGGTTCGGTCTGCGAGTCGCCATCCTCGTCGGCCAGGGTGTCGTCGGGGTCCTGGTCGGCTGGATCCGGATCCTCGTGTTGGTCGAGATCGTCCATGTCGTCATCGTCATCCCATGAGCTGGTGGGCATGGGGCCATTCTAACCCCTGGTGACGGTTTTGACCGGCGGGCGGCTTGCGAATTGAGCGGTGGAGTGGTTCAATCGGCCGAGATTACGGTTTACCCGCATTCGAGTCACAACAGGGAGTACCCATGGCCAATTCCGCGGCGATGAATTTCGGTGTGCAGAGCTACTGTTTCCGCAACTTCAAGGACAACCAGGAAGTTGCCCAGCTCGTGAAGAAGATCGGCGTCAGCTCGATCGAGCTGTGTGGCGTGCACGCGAACTTCGAGGATCCCACTGGGTTCAGGGACATTGTGAAGATCTACCGCGATGCCGGCGTGGACATCGTGTCGATCGGCGTGCAGACGTTCTCGGGCGAAGCCAAGGAACGCAAGTGGTTCGAGTGCGCCGCGGCTGCCGGCGCCCGGCACATCTCGGCGCATTTCCGCATCGATTCGTTCCAGACGGCTGTGCCCGCGACGGCGAAGCTGGCTGAGGAATATGGGATGCGGATCGGTATTCACTGCCATGGCGGGTATATGTTTGGCGGTTCGCCGGACGTGATCCGGCATCTGCTGGACCTCGGCGGGGAGCGGATCGGCGTGAACATCGACACGGCCTGGTGCATGCAGATCGGCCCGCATCACGGCAAGCCGTCGCAGTGGGTACGCGAGCGGTTCGCGGGCCGCGTGTATGGCGTGCACTACAAGGACTTCGTGTTCGATCGCAACGGCCAGTGGAATGACGTGGTCGTCGGCACGGGCAATCTCGACCTGCCCGACTTCGTCAAGGCCCTGGAGGAGACCGGCTTCGACGGCATGGCTGTCATCGAATACGAAGCCAACCCCGAGAACCCGGTCCCGGCTCTGACCGAATGCGTGCGCAAGATGCGCGAACTGGCCAAGTAATCGGGATTCACTGCGAGCCACGGGCGTCCAGTGTGGGCAGCTTGAGCTGCCATGCTGGACGCCTGTGGTTTTTTGTTGCTGTGATCGGCAAAGGCGCAACGGCGCGAAGGGGGGCCGTCGCAAAGATCCCAGAGATCGCAAAGAATCCAGAGGGGCGATGAGGGGCGAGCCCTCAGTCCCGACTGTGCGAACTCCACGATTTTTGAAGTCTCCGCACTATGCCGTGCCGCTCGCAGCCCTGGCCTGGCGCTGGGCTTCGTAGGCGGCTTCGGCTTCGGCGATGCGCCGGTCCATCTCGTGCTTGACGGGGATCAGTTCCTTGATGATCTCCGCCAGCACCTCGATCTGCGACTGCATCGCGTCGATGCGCACAACGATCTCGGGGGGATAACAATCGAGCACCGGCCGGGTTTCCCGCTCGAAGGTCTCCATCCGCTTGCGGATGACGGCGTCATTGGCGTCGTCGAAGCGGTTCTCCTTCAGGGCGCGGCGGCGCAGACGCTCGACCATCTTGTCCAGGTCGGCACAGCGGAGATAGATGATCTTGATGACCTCGATCTCCTTCTGCAGGAGCTTGGCTTGCTGAACATTGCGGGGCAGGCCGTCGAGGACGATGACCTCGCTCTCGGGGTGGAACTGGTTGATCCACTCCATACCGGTGATGTACTGCTTCCACACCTTGATGGTGATGTCATCCGGCACCAGCTCGCCGCGCGAGGCATACTCCCAGAAGGCCCTGCCCATTTCGCTGCGCAGGTCCAGCGAACGGAAGATGTCGCCCGTGGACGAATGGAAGAACCCCGGGATCTGCCCGATGATCTTGCCTTGGGTTCCCTTACCGCTGCCTGGGGCACCGAAAAGTAGAATGGCTTTATATCGCATGCAGTTCTGCCTCGCTGGCAGGAGATTAAACGGAAAACCGTCGCGACAAACAAGACGGCTGGTCCAATTTGGACTTCTGCGGTGGTGCTGACGGGGCGGGCCTTGAATGGTGGCGGATTGCTCCATCCACTAGAATCCAGCCATGGCGCGTCCGAACCTCCTGCTCATCACCTCCGACCAGCAGCACTGGCGAACCCTGGGCTCGCTCAATCCCCGCATCCGAACGCCCAATCTCGACCGCCTGGCGGCGATGGGCGTCAATTTCATGCGGGCCTACTGCCCGAATCCGACCTGCACGCCCACGCGGGCAAGTCTGATCACCGGCCAGTGGCCGAGCACCCATGGCGCGTACACGCTGGGCACGATGCTGCCGGAATCCGCCCAGACCGTCGGCCAGCATCTGCATGCCGCGGGGTATGCGACCTCGCTGGTCGGCAAGGCGCATTTCCAGCCTCTGAAAGCGACGCCAGAGGCGCCGAGCATCGAGTCCTACCCGATCCTGCGTGACCTGGACTTCTGGCGCCGCTTCAATGCCGAGCGGACGCCGTGGTACGGGTTCGACCATGTTGAAACGGCCCGCATGCACGGGGATGAGTCGCATGTCGGTCAACACTATGCGATCTGGCTGGAGGAGCAGGGGCTGGCCAACTGGCGGGATTACTTTCAGCCGTGGCGGGAGGACCCGACCGGCCACCGCGAATCGCCGCTGGCGCCGCCAACAACCC
Organism: uncultured Phycisphaerales bacterium; assembly: GCA_937904525.1. GTDB lineage: Bacteria > Planctomycetota > Phycisphaerae > Tepidisphaerales > Tepidisphaeraceae > CALEKX01. Next base: position 18,181 of record CALEKX010000065.1, on the reverse strand, counting down.
CGGGCCCGGGATACGGCTGGCGGGCGGACATGCATTGGAAGCTCCCCCAGGAGCTGCATTACACCACCTGGACCGGCCAGCGGACGATCGCGCAGATCGAACAAGCCGTCCAGCGCGGCCAGCCGTTTTTCTGCTGGAGCAGCTACCACGATCCGCATCCGCCGTACTGCGTCCCCGAGCCGTGGGCGAGCATGTACGACCCAGCCGACATGGAAGAGGAGGTCGGCCGGTTCGTCGAAGGCGAGTTCGACCACATGCCGCCGCCGCACCAGATGACGCGCCAGCCCAATGCGGACTTCCAGGCATTCAACGCCGACGGCTTTACCAATCACGGCTATCACAGCCACGAGTTCGATCGCCGTGAGCTGATGCGATGCTGCGCGATCTACTACGGCATGATCAGCTTCATGGACCACTGGATCGGCCAGACGCTCGATGCATTGGAGCGGCTGGGACAGTTGGACAACACGCTGATCGTCTTCACGTCCGACCACGGGCATTTCCTGGGCCAGCATGGGCTGGTGGCCAAGGGGCCGTTCCATTATGAGGACGTGATCCGCGTGCCGATGATCGCCGCCTGGCCGGGGCAACTGCCGGCAGGGCAGATTAGCCGGCAACTGCAGACGCTGGTGGACATTCCCGCGACCTTCCTGCAGGCCGCGGGTCTCAACGTGCCCGTGGCGATGCAGGGCCGGCCGCAGTTGGACAACTGGGCCGATCCCAGCCGCCCGGGACGCTCGGCCGTCATCGTCGAGAATCATCACAACGGCCACGCCGTCCACCTGCGCACGGTCGTCACCGACCGCTACAAACTCACGGTCTATCGCGACCGCGAGTGGGGCGAGCTGTTCGACCTGCAGGACGATCCGCAGGAACTGCGGAATCTCTACAACGACCCAGCCTACGCCGACATCCGCTGCCGGATGCTGCAGGCCATGATCCAGGCCGATCTGGAAAGAGAACCAACTCTTCAGCCGCGCGTCGCGCATGCGTGAGCGCGCGAGTCGAGCGACGAAGGGGAAGCAAACCCGGTCCGCCAAGGCGAATGCTGCAGCCGTTAGGGGGTAGTTCATGTTTCGCCATGTCCATGCCATCCACTCCTCCCCCCGCATCGCGCGTTTCCTGCGATAAATTTGCGAAACGACCTCATCGGACCCCTCTGGCGACGTTTGCAACCCCCGTTAGCTGCTGGGCCCGGCGCGATAGGAGGGGCGGACCGGGCCTCCGGCATCTGCGAAATAGAGGGATTCCACACATTGCGCGTCCGTGCGCGCCGATCGGCTGGCCGATCTTGCCCAGCGGGTGATTGACGAAACGGCTGGGTATGGGTGATGCTTCCAGCCATGGTCTCTCGCGCCAGCAGGGTCAAGCGTTTCGATTTCCCTCCCGGGCGCGTCGTGGCGGGCAAATACGTCGTTGAGCGGCCGCTTGGCAGCGGGTGGGAGGGGGAGGTCTATGTCCTGGTCGAACGCGCCACCGGCATCCGCCGGGCTGCCAAATTCTACTATCCCCATCGCGATCCCACCGGCAAAGCCGCCATCGCCTACGCCCGCAAGCTCGATGCGCTGCGGCATTGCCCGATCCTCATGCAGTACCACCACCAGGAGATCGCCTACGTTCAAAAGCGCAAGGTGGTGGTCGTCATCAGCGAACTGGTCGAAGGCCAGAAGCTCAGCGAGTTCCTGGCCGATCAGCCGGGCGGCTGTCTAAGTACCTTCGAAGCCCTGCACGTGCTGTACGCCCTTGCGCGCGGGATCGCGCCGATCCACGCGCGCGGCGAGTATCACGGCGACATCCACGAGGGGAACATCATGATCCGCCGCGTGGGCATCAGCTTCGAGGTCAAGCTGGTCGACTTCTTCGACCTCGGCCGGCCGACGCGCGCCAAGATCCAAAAGGACGTGCTCAACCTCATCCAGGTCTTCTACGTCATCGTCGGCGGGCGGGCGCGGTACGCGTCCCAGCCGAAGGTGGTCAAGCAGATCATCCGCGGCTTGAAGGATTCGCTGATCCTCAAGCAGTTCAGCAGCGCCGGCGACATCGCCCGCCATCTTGAAACGCTGCAGTGGGGTTAGCAGTGGATTGCTTTGACCCCCGCATGGCCGGGGATATGATGCTCAGCGCAACACCATTCACTTAAGGGAAAGGGGTTTTGGTATGAACCGCTTCAACAATCGTCGCGGCGTCAGCATGGCAGACTTGCTCGTTGTGCTGGTGGTGCTGGTGTTTGTCTCGGGGGTTGGCGTTGCCTGGGCGCAGTCGCAGCGGGAGATCCGCAACCGCGTCAACTGTCTCAGCAACCTGCGCCAGATCGGCCAGGCGATATTTTTGTACGCCAATGAGAATCGCCAGCAGTGGCCGCGCGTGCACACCAGCCCCGACCTCGAGGCGCATCCCCTGACCGCCTTCACCGATCCCGAAGCCGACAATCCGCTGGCTATGGACGAGCAGACCGATCAGCCGCTGGCGGGGCAGGAGGGCGACGGCGGCGCGCCGGCATACAACGACGTGACGGCTGCACTGTTCCAGCTCGTGCGCACGCAGGACATCGGCACCGAAGTGTTCATCTGCCCCAGCACGATCTACACGAAGGACACCCTCAACAACGAGCCGGCGGTCAAGCGCTCCAACTTCAGTTCGAAGCGCAACCTCAGCTATAGCGTCGCGACGCCTTATCCCAGCGCCGCATCCGCGGCGAAGGGCTATCGCTGGAACGTTAAGCAGAGCCCCGAGTTCGTCGTCGCAGCCGATCTCAATCCCGGCAAGCGCGCGACGGACATCACCGATCCGCAGTTCGTCCACACCGCGCCCGAGGAACTTCTCCGCAAGGGCAACAGCCCCAACCACAACGGCGATGGACAAAATGCGCTGTATGGCGACGGCCATGTGGAGTTTTGCCGCACCCCATTCGGCGGCTGGCGCCGCGACAACATCTACACGATGTCAGCCAGCAGCGATGGCCTGGATACAACCTCAGCTCGCCAGTTCGACGGCCGGATGTCTCCGGCACATCAACACGACAGCATTCTCTGGCCCGTCGCCGACGAGGACACCTTCGATGCCGAGAAGGCGGACGAACCGCTCACCGAAGAAGAGCAGGCCGATAGCCGTCCGCGCCTTCCCACGCAGGCCTACTTCACCGTAGACGACGGCCAGACCTGGTTCGCCGACGACATCGATAGGATTGTGCCCTTCGAGCACGAAGGGTAAAGCCGCCGATCGTCCAACACCCCGCGGGTGAAGCAGACGGATTGCCAGCGCCCAGCTGGTAGGGCACGCTATCTGCGTGCCGGAGCCGTGCGCAAACGGTTGCGGCAGGCAATAGCCTGCCCTACATGCTGCACGTGCGGACACCTGTGCGACACGCGTCACGCATCAATCACCACCGCGCCTTCACACCGTCTTCGGCGTGACGGGAAACGTCGTGATGCCCAGCGGCGGCGACTCGATCAGCGGGTCGGCTGACGGGCCGGCGCACAGGACGTGCTCGACATACGCCGACAGCACCTGCCCGACGGACGCAGCCGCGGCGATCGCGCCGCCGGGGGCGTGCGGAGGCGCGCCGTCGAACAGCTCGCAGAGTTGCCCGCGGCCCTGTGTCTGCATGTACTGGATGCACGGCTGGAGGAGCTGTTCGATCTGCCGCCGTGTCGTCACGCTGCGGCCATGCAGCCGCGCCAAGGCGGCTGCGAACGGCCCCAATAGCCATGGATAGACCGTCCCCTGGTGGCGGGCATTGGCGCGGGCGGCTTCGTTGCCCGCCTTGCGCGGGATGAAGCGGGAATCGGTCGGGGCCAGCGTTCGCAGGCCCAGCGGCGTCAGCAGATGCTCAGCCATCACCTGCACGACGCGAGCATGCCGGCAGGCATCCAGCACCGGGAAGGGCAAGGCCACCGCCAGCAACTGGTTCGGCCGAAGCGACGCATCGCGCTGCTCACCGTCGACCACGTCGTAGCAGCAGCCGTCGGCTTCGTTCCAGAACTGACGCATGAAAGCCGATGCCAGCACGTCGGCTGACGCATTCCACGTCGCAGCCCGTGTCGGGCGGCCGGCAAGCTGCGCCAGCTCTGTGCCGATGCGCAACGCGTTGTAGGCCAGGGCATTGACCTCGACGGCGCAGCCTTCGCGCGGCGTCACATATCGCCCGGCGATGGCTGCATTCATCCATGTGGCGCCCGCGGCCGTGCGGACAAGCCCGCCGTCGGCGAGCGTCACACCCGGCACGGTCCCCTGGCTGAACGCATCGAGGATGCGCTCAACGACCGGCATCAGCCGATCGAGCAGCGTCTTCTCGTCGCGCGTATAGCGGAAGTAGTCGTACACCGCCTGCACGTACCACAGCGATACATCGGGCGCGTCGTAGGGCGGTTCGGCTCCATCCTCCGGGAACATCGACGGCAGCAAGCCGTCACGTTCGTGGCTGGCCAGCGCCAGCAGCATCGTGCGTGCCTGCTCGAATCGCCCGGTGGTCAAAAACAGGCCGCTGAACCCGATCAGCGCCTCGCGCATCAACGGGGCGCTCCAGGGATAGTTGGTGATGATGGGCGGGATCGTCTCGCTCTCCAGCCGCAGCACGAACGTACCGGCTGCGCGCACGAGCGTGTCGAGGGCGGGGGTGGTATCGACAGCCAGGCCATGCAGCGGCACGGGCGGGGCGTCGTCGATCTCGACTTCACGCAGCGTCGCAGCCAGGTCGATCGGTTCGGTCGAGACGACCAGGTTCACCGGCTCACCGGGCTTGAGCTTCCAGCGGATCGAGCCGGGCAACCACAGGTCTTCGAGGCCGTTGTAGCCGCGCTCGGGCTCATGGCGGTAGAGATTGCTGTAGTACCACAGCGGTTCATTGGTGAATGCGCCGTCATGGGCGATGAAGACCTCGGGCGTCTTGCGCGTCGGTTGAACGTGCAGGTGATTGGCATCGATCTGCCGCACCGGCGGCTGGCCGGACCACTGGTTCATCACCTGGTGGATCGATCGCAGCGCAAACAGCGGCTTGACCTCAAGTTCCACATCGCTGGCCTGCCCCAGGAGGATGTACCGCACACACACCGCATTGCGCCCGCGCAACAGGTGAAGCTGCTTGACCAGCGTCCAGCCGTCGCCCTGATAGCCCCAGCGCGGGTACGCATCATCATTGAACGCCTGCAGCAGCAGGTGGCCTTCGGGATGGATCGTCCCCGGATACTCGCTGCAGCTCAATGGGCTGGGCCAGCCGCGGTGGATCACTGTTTCCTCCACGCGCGACAGGATCACCATCCGCCGCACCGGCGGCGACATCGCGGCGACCAGCAGGCCATGGTATTTGCGCGTGTTGCACCCCAGGACGGTCGACGAGGCATAGCCCCCGATTCCGTTGCTGATCAGCCACTCCTGGCGGATCTGCTCGTCGAAGCGACGGGTTGCGTCCTGATGCTCCATCATTCCTCCGTGACATGCCCGCTTCTGCAATCCAGGGAGATGCGAGTCGAGCCATTGTACCGCCAGGCTGTCATTTTGGCGAAACCGGGAAAGATGTTTCGTACGTGCCGGCGGTACGGCGGATCACCGGAAACCCGGTATCGCACCCGTCGGATGCGTTGTATACCGCAAGTGGGGCCCAAACGAAAAGGATAAACGCATCTTAATACCGGTAATGCTACAATACCCCCAGCCGATGACACACAACCCGTCCAACTTCGGAGGCCCACGGTTGTATCGCCGGGCCGATTTCGATCATAGCCCGCTGCTGGTGTTTTACGAGATCACAAGAGCCTGCAACCTCATGTGCAGGCACTGCCGGGCCAGCGCCCAGCGCAACCCGCATCCCGATGAGCTCACCACCGAGCAGGCTCAGGCGTTGATCGACCAGCTTCGCGAGTTCCCCAAACCGCCCATGCTGGTCTTCACCGGCGGCGATCCGTTCAAGCGCCGCGACGTCTTCGACCTGGTCGAATACGCCGCCAACCACGGCATGACCGTCGCTCTGACCCCCTCGGCAACAGCCCTGGCGACGCGCGAACGCATCGCCATGCTCCGCGAACGCGGCCTGCATCGCTTTGCCGTCAGCCTGGATGGCGCGACAGCCGGCACGCATGACGGCATTCGCGGCGTCCCGGGCAGCTTCCGCCGGACGATCGAGATGATCGAGACCGCCGTCGACCTCGGCTTGCCGGTGCAGGTCAACACGACCCTCTCGACCGACAACGTCCACGAGCTGGACGACATCGCTGAGCTGCTGGCCGGGCTGAAGATCGTGATGTGGTCGGTCTTCTTCCTCGTGCCGGTGGGGCGGGCGTCAGCCGATCGTCGCATCCCCGGTGACATGATCGAGGATGTCTTCGCGGCGCTGTGGGCTCACTCGCAGCGTCAGCCCTACGCGATCAAGACCACCGAAGCCCCGCATTACCGCCGCTTCGTCGCCCGCAAGATCGAAGCCGACGACGAACCCTCTCCCCAGAAGACCCTGGCCCGCTACGGCAGCCTGCTGGGCACCAATGACGGCAAGGGCGTCATGTTCATCAGCCACATCGGCGAGATCTTTCCCAGCGGGTTTCTGCCGATCGAGTGCGGTCGATTCCCGCACGATTCGGTCGTCAAGGTCTATCAGGAGCACGAGCTGTTCCTGGCGCTGCGCGACGAGAACCGCCTGGGTGGCAAGTGCGGATGCTGCCAGTACCGCTCGATCTGCGGCGGCAGCCGTGCCCGGGCCTACGCACTGACCGGCGACCCGTTCGCGCCAGAACCCGATTGCCTCGGCAATTTTCCGGAGCCTCAGACATGCTCAATGTGACCAACCTGCTGTGCGGCACACGGACGGGAAATGAAACGCTGCGCTATGGTCACACCCGGCGCAGCGGCGGCTGTGCGCAGGACATCCCGCGCCCAGTCGTCGCCTGGGCGATCACGCGAGCCTGCAACCTGCGATGCGTGCATTGCTACGCGGCTGCCGATGCGACGCCCGCCAAAGGCGAGCTGACATTCACCGAGGGGCTGCAGTTGCTGGAGGATCTGCGGGCGTTCAAGGTGCCAGCCGTCCTGTTCACCGGCGGCGAGCCCCTGGCTCGTCCGGATGCCCTGGACCTGATGGAGCATGCCGTCGAGATCGGGCTGAACACGACCCTCTCCACCAACGGCACGCTGATCGATGAACCGACAGCCGACCGCCTGGCGGAGATCGGCTTGCGGTATGCCGGCATCAGCCTGGATGGGACTGAGCCGCTTCACGACCGCCTGCGGGCGAAGAAAGGCGCATTTGCGGCATCGATGCGCGCGATCCGCCTTTGCCGCGAGCGCGGGATCCGTGTCGGCGTTCGCTTCACGGTCCATCAGCTCAACTACATGGACCTGGACGCGATCTTCGACCTGTGCCTGGAGAACGGCGTCCAGCGGCTGTGCGTGTATCACCTGGTCTATTCCGGCCGGGGCGGCAAGCTGCGGAAGATCGACCTGAATCACGCCCAGACGCGGCAGGTGGTCGATCGCATCTTCCAGCGGACGCAGGCTGCCCATGAAGCCGGACACGAGCTGGAAGTGCTGACGGTCGGCAATCATTCCGATGCGCCGTACCTGCTGATGTGCCTGGAGCGCACGGACAAACAGCGCTACCAGCAGGTCAAGCGTCTGCTGGCCGGCACGGGCGGCAATCGCAGCGGCTGCAATATCGCCTCGATCGATCCGGTCGGAAACGTCCACTACGACCAGTTCAGTTGGCATTACAGTTGCGGCAACGTGCGCGAGCAGCCGTTCAGCAAGATCTGGGGCGAGCCGAGGGATCCGCGCCTGCGCATCCTGCGGCAGCGGCGTCCGCATCTGCCTCGGCGCTGTCAGGTCTGCCGGTTCCTGGGCTTGTGCAACGGCAACAACCGCACCCGCGCCGAGGCCGCCACCGGCGACTGGCTCGGCCCGGATCCAGCCTGCTACATCCGCGACGAGGACCTCGGGTTGATCGTTCCAGCCGAATGCGTCATGCCCAACCTGCACGAACTTCGCCACACCGGCATTCCGCAGGAAGCGCTGTAGCCTGATCCCATTCACCGGGGCCATACGCGTCCGCCGTCGCGCCGCGACAACGGACGTCGTCATTGCGCGCCTAACGCTTTACAATTCGGCAGTTTGTCTTATACAGGTGGAGCTTGCCCGCGCTTCGGGACAGGGTCCGGGATACGTATGTTTGTCGTATCGCGGTGGCCTGTTTCGTGGTTACCCCATTTGGAGTACTGCTTTGCCGCTGACCGTGAAACGCAAACTCAGGGGCCGCTCAATCGAACGGCTTCAGACCAATGAGGATATGCGCCTGCGGGCTGCGCGGGATGAGCAGCCGCTGCGGGCGGAACTTTTCAGTGTCGAGCAACTTGAACGTCATGCCAAGGGCTTGGCGGGATGGCACATGCTCGCCAAGCGCAATGGCAAGGACCGGCTGTTGCCGCGCCTGGACGAAAACGAAGAGATCCTGCGCACGGCCTACGAGCTGGTCACCAAGGCGGTCGACCGCGGCCGCCGCACCGCGCCTGCCGGCGAGTGGCTGCTGGACAACTTCTACCTGATCGAAGAGCAGATCCGCACCGCCCGGCGGCACTTCCCCAAGGGATACAGCATCGAGCTGCCGCAGCTGGCCAATGGTCCCCGCGCCGGCTATCCCCGCGTGTACGACCTGGCGCTGGAGCTGATCTCCCACGTCGACGGCCGCATCGACGCCGCCAGCCTCACGAGCTTTACGTCCGCCTATCAGTCAGTGCAGACACTCAAGCTCGGCGAGCTGTGGGCCATTCCGATCATGCTGCGGCTGGCGTTGATCGAAAACCTGCGCCGCGTCGCATCCCGCATCTCAGCCGGGCGGAAGGACCGCGATCTGGCCCACGAATGGGCTGAGCGGATGCTCCAGGTCGTCGAGAAGAACCCAGCCGACCTGGTGCTCGTCCTCGCCGACCTGGCCCGGGCGCGGATTGTCTTCACCAGCGCCTTCGTCGCGGAGTTCATCCGTCGCATCCAGGGACGCCATCCGGCGCTGTCGTTCGTCATCAACTGGGTTGAGCAGCGCCTCAGCGAGCAGGGCGTCACCATCGAGCAGCTTGTTCAGATCGAAGGCCAGAACCAGGCCTCCGACCAGGTGTCGATCGGCAACAGCATTGTCAGCCTGCGCTTCCTGGGATCGATGGACTGGCGCGAGTTCGTCGAGACGCTCAGCGTTGTCGAACACACGCTTCGCGCCGATCCGGCTGACACCTACTCCGACATGGACTTCGCCACGCGCGACCTGTACCGCCATGTCGTCGAACAGGTGGCCAAGCACAGCCCGCGTACGGAAGAGCAGGTGGCGGCTGCTGCGGTTGAGCTCGCTCGCGAAGCCGCGGTTGCGCGCGGTCCGCGCGATCGTGCCGCCCATGTCGGTTACTGGCTGATCGACGAGGGCCTGCCCGAGCTCGAACGGCGTGTTCAGCGGCGGCGCACCCTCGGCTGGTTGACCTGCCGCCTGCTGCGGCGGCATCCGTTGGCAGCCTATCTCGGCTCGATCGGCCTGCTGACGGTCGCCATCTCGTGGATCGCCATAGGCCTGATGTACACCGCGCTGCCGCTGTGGCTGACGGTGTTCCTGGCGATTCTGCCGATCATGGGGGCGCTGCACCTGTCGGTTGCCCTGGTGAACTGGGCCTCCGGCCTGCTCGTGCCGCCGCGGCCGTTGCCGCGGTTGGATTTCTCCAGCGGCATCCCCGGCGAGCATCGCACGCTCGTCGCCGTGCCGACGATGCTCAGCAGCCTCGATGCCATCGACGAGATGGTCGAGACGCTGGAGATCCGCTATCTCGCCAATCGCAACAAGAATCTGCATTTTGCGCTCCTGACGGACTTCACAGACGCGCCGCAGGAGCACATGCCCGAGGATGACGCGCTGCTGGAGCGCCTCACCGAGCGCATGACCGAGCTGCAGAATCGCTATCAGGACGATCGGTCCGACATCTTCTTCCTGCTGCATCGTCCGCGTCGATGGAACCCGTCCGAAGGCAAGTGGATGGGCTACGAGCGCAAGCGCGGCAAGCTGGCGGATCTCAACGCACTGCTGCGCGGCGGCGCGAAGGACGCCTTCTCAGTCATCCTCGGCGATACATCGGTCCTGCCGTCGGTCGAGTACGTCATCACGCTCGATGCCGATACCCAGCTTCCGCGCGATGCAGCCATCCAACTCGTCGGCGCGATGGCGCATCCGCTCAACCGGCCGGTCTTCGACCCGCGCACCAACAGGGTCATCAAGGGTTATTCCATCCTTCAGCCGCGGGTGGGTGTCAGCCTGCCCAGCGCGACGCGCAGCCTGTATGTGCGCCTCTTCGCCGGCGATCCGGGGATCGACCCCTACACGCGCACCGTTTCCGACGTCTATCAGGACGTCTTTGCCGAAGGCTCGTTCATCGGCAAGGGCATTTACGATGTCGATGCCTTCGAGCGCGCCTGCGGCAACCGCTTCCCCGACAACGCGATCCTGTCGCACGACCTGCTCGAAAGCGCCTATGCCCGTTCGGCGCTGGTCAGCGACGTGCTGCTGATCGAAGATCACCCGTCGCGCGTGACGGCTGACATCAGCCGCCGGCACCGCTGGATCCGCGGCGACTGGCAGATCATCTACTGGCTGCTGCCGCGCGTCCCCGGGGCGAAGGGCGAGTGGGTCCGCAACGAGACGTCAGCCCTGTCCCGCTGGAAGTTCTTCGACAACCTGCGGCGCAGCCTGGTTCCGCCGGCGCTGACGCTGCTGCTGATCGCCGGCTGGCTGATCGGCGGATGGGCCGGCATCGGTTCGCTGATCCTGGTCCTTGCGGTGCTGGGGCTGCCGATGCTGCTGTCGACGGCGGTTGAGCTGATCCGCAAGCCGCCGGAAGTGCCCGTTCCGATGCACCTTCGCAGCGTCGCGCGCAGCTTTGCGCGCAATGCCGGGCAGTTTGCGTTCCACCTCGCATTCCTCGCGAACGACGCCTACATCTGCCTGGACGCCATCTTCCGCACGCTGCATCGCCTGTTCATCTCGCGCAAACATCTGCTGGAATGGCGCACAGCCAGCGATGCCGAGCGGGGCGCTCGCACGGACCTGATGGGGCACTGGGCCTCGATGTGGGTCCCGCCGACGATCGCCGTCGCGACGGCAATGCTGGTGGGGCTGATCCAGCCGTGGCAACTGCCGGTCGCGGCGCCACTGCTGCTGTTGTGGCTGGTGTCGCCGGCGATCGCCTGGTGGCTTAGCCTGCCGCTGCGCCGCCGCGAAGTGCGGTTGGCGCCGTATCGGCGTGTCTTCCTCGAGAAGATGGCGCGCCGCACGTGGCGGTACTTCGAGGTGTTCGTCACCCAGGAGCACAACTGGCTGCCGCCGGACAACTTCCAGGAGCATCCGGTTGCCGTCGTCGCGCCGCGCACCAGCCCGACCAACATGGGCCTGGCGCTGCTGGCGAACGTCTCGGCCTACGACTTCGGCTATATCTCGATGGAGCGCCTGCTGGACCGCACCGAGCGCCAGCTTGGCGCGCTGGATCGGCTGGACCAGTACCGCGGGCACTTCTACAACTGGTACGACACCAAGACATTGCGTCCGCTGCCGCCGCTGTACATCTCGACGGTGGACAGCGGCAATCTCGCCGGCCACCTGATGGTGCTGCACGAGGCGCTGCTGGAACTGCCGCAGTCGCCGATCGTTCCGCCGCGCCTGTTCGAGGGCCTGCGCGATACGGCGCGCGTGCTGCTGGAGGTGGCTCGCGGCGAGTACAGCTATGTCGAGGAGCGCAAGCCGTCGCCCGCGCCGTTGGATGTGCTGCGGAAGATCGAAACGATCGAGGCCGAGCTCAGCAATCCGCCGCATACGCTATCGGCTGCCACGCTGTTCCTCCAGCGGATGGTCCGCAGCGCCAGCGAGATCACGGTCGCCGTAGCGGGCCATCGTGAGCAGGAGCTGCAGTGGTGGGCACAGGCGCTGGAGCGCGATGTGCGTGACCACTACGACGAGCTGCTGCGCGTGGCGCCGTGGTCGGCGATGGCCGCGCCGGCTGAGGCCCTTTGGCGGCGCGGCTCGGCCCAGCAGGTTCAGCGGCTGACGCTTCTGCGCGACCTGCTGCGCAAGATCGACGGCGTCCCGACGCTGCAGGAGGTGGCTGATCTTCAGCAGACTGTCCTGCCGACGCTGGACAAGATTCTCGAGGAGATCGCGCAAGGCGACGGCGAAGCCACGCAGGACATGCGCTGGCTGGGCGAGCTGCGCGAGCACCTCATCGCCGGCAGCCATCTGGCCGCCCGGCGCATCGAGGCGATCCAGCAGATGGCCAAGCGCGTTCACGAAATGGAGGACATGGACTTCCGTTTCCTCTACGACCGCTCGCGCGAGCTGCTGTCGATCGGCTTCAATGTGTCGGAGCATCGCCTCGATGCCAGCTACTACGACCTGCTGGCGTCGGAAGCGCGTCTCACGAGCTTCCTGGCGATCGCGCAGGGGCAGCTTCCGCAGGAGCACTGGTTCTCGCTGGGCCGTATGCTGACGCGGCAGGGCGGCTCGGCTGCGCTGTTGTCGTGGAGCGGGTCGATGTTCGAATACCTGATGCCCAACCTGGTCATGCCGACCTACGAGGGCACACTGCTCGATCAGACCTGCCGTGCGGTAGTGCGTCGGCAGATCGAGTACGGCCGCCAGCGCGGCGTGCCGTGGGGCATCAGCGAAAGCGGCTACAACGCGACAGACGTGCAGCTCAACTACCAGTACCGCGCCTTCGGCGTGCCGGGGCTGGGATTGAAGCGCGGGCTGGCGGAGGACCTGGTCATTGCGCCGTACGCCACGGCGCTGGCCCTGATGGTGGAACCGGAAGCGGCGACGCAGAACCTCATGCGTCTGGCAGCCGACGGCCACATGGGGCCGTACGGCTTCTACGAAGCCGTCGACTTCACGCCATCGCGCCTGCCGCGCGGCAAGAGCAGCGTGACGCTGCGGTCGTTCATGGCTCACCACCAGGGCATGAGCCTGTTGTCGGTGGCGTATCTGCTGCTGGATCAGCCGATGCAGCGGCGGTTCCACCGCGATCCGCTGTTCCGGGCTACCGAACTGCTCCTGCAGGAGCGCATCCCGAAGGCTGCGCCATTCTTCCCGCATGCCGGCGAAGCCGGTCAGACGCGACAGGCGCCCACCGCCGAATCGACCGGCGTCATGCGCGTCTTCACCAATCCGAGCCTGCCGGTGCCCGAGGTGCACCTGCTGAGCAACGGCCGCTATCACGTGATTGTCAGCAGCGCCGGCGGCGGCTGCAGCCGGTGGAAAGACCTTGCCATCACGCGCTGGCGCGAAGACGCCACGCGCGACTGCTACGGCACGTTCATCTACCTGCGCGACGTCGAAAGCGGCGAGTTCTGGTCGACGGCCTATCAGCCGACGCTGCGCCGGTCGCGCCACTACGAAGCCGTCTTCACCCAGGCTCGGGCCGAGTTCCGCCGCCGCGACCTGGGCATCGATACGCACACCGAAATCAGCGTGTCGCCCGAGGATGACATCGAGCTGCGCCGCGTGACGCTCTCCAACCGGTCGGGCGTACCGCGGACGATCGAGGTCACCAGCTACGCCGAGGTGGTGCTCTTCCCGCCGGCAGCCGAGATCGCGCATCCGGCGTTTGCCAACCTGTTCCTGCAGACGCAACTCGACCGAGCGCATCACGCGATCGTCTGCACGCGCCGCCCGCGATCGGCTGGCGAGAAGACGCCGTGGATGCTGCACCTGATGACAGTGCAGGGCAAGACCGTCGGCGATGTCAGCTACGAGACCGATCGCAGCAAGTTCATCGGCCGCGGGCGCACCGTCGCCGCGCCCCAGGCAGTCGTCGAAGGCGGCGATCTGTCCAACAGCGAAGGGGCTGTGCTCGATCCGATCGTCGCCATCCGGCGCACGATCTACCTCGCGCCCGATGAGACGGCGCGGATCGACATCATCAGCGGCGTCACCGACACGCGCGAAGCGGCGATGGGTCTGGCCGAGAAGTACCACGACCCGCGCCTGGCCGATCGCGTGTTCGAGATGGCCTGGACGCACAGCCAGGTCGTGCTGCGTCAGCTCAATGCGACGGAGGCAGACGCGCAGGTCTACGGGCGTCTGGCGGGATCAGTCATCTACGCCAACTCGCTCCGCCGCGCCGAGCCGAGCGTGCTGATCAAGAACCACAAGGGCCAGTCCGGCCTGTGGGGCTACGGCATCAGCGGCGACCTGCCGATCGTGCTGCTGCGCATCGGCGATGTCGACAAGATCGATCTGGTCCGCCAGGTGATCCAGGCACACGCCTACTGGCGGATGAAGGGGCTGATCACAGACCTGGTGATCTGGAACGACGACTCGTCGGTCTACCGGCAGGCGTTGTATGACCAGATCATGGGCCTGATCTCGGCTGGCGCCGATGCCAACCTGATCGACCGGCCGGGCGGGATTTTCGTCCGCCGCGGCGAGCAGTTGTCGGAAGAGGATCGCATCCTCCTGCAGACGGTCGCGCGCGTCGTGCTGAGCGACAGTGCCGGCACGCTGGCTGAGCAGGTCGAGCGGCGCGGGCGGACCGAGCCGGCGGTGCCGGCATTCGTCCCAGCCAAAGGCCGCCAGCAGTCGGTGCCCGTTGCCGTCGAAATGCCCCAGCGCGATCTGGCGTTCTTCAACGGCTACGGCGGGTTCACGCACGACGGTCGCGAGTACATCACCATCCTCGGCCCGGAGATGGCCACGCCTGCGCCGTGGAGCAACGTGCTGGCCAATCCGGAGTTCGGCACGCTCATCACCGAAAGCGGTGGCTCGTACACGTGGTCGGAGAACTGCCACGAGTATCGCCTGACGACCTGGTACAACGACCCGGTCAGCGATACCAGCGGCGAAGCCTACTACATCCGCGACGAAGAGAGCGGGCGATTCTGGTCGCCGACGCCGCTGCCAGCGCGCGGAGCGATGCCGTATGTCATCCGCCACGGGTTCGGGTACAGCGTGTTCGAGTACACCGAAGATGGCATCGCGTCGGAGCTGACGGTGTTCGTCGATACTGACTCACCGGTGAAGTACGCGCTGTTCAAGCTGCGCAACACCTCCGGCCGCACGCGACGGATCTCGATCACGGCATTCAACGAGTGGGTACTGGGCGACCTGCGCCACAAGACGATGATGCACGTGGTGACGGAGGTCGACTCGCGCAACGGCACGCTGCTGGCGCGCAACCCGTACAACACGGAGTTCGCCGGTCGCGTGGCGTTCATGGACTGCAGCGAGGCCAGCCGGCGCGTCACGGGCGACCGGGCGGAGTTCCTCGGCAGAAACGGCACGCTGGCCAATCCCGCCGCCATGAGCCGGTCGCGCCTGTCGGGCAAGGTCGGCGCGGGGCTCGATCCGTGCGGCGCGATGCAGACGTACATCGAGCTGGCCGACGGCCAGGAAAGCGAAGTCGTCTTCGTCCTGGGCGCCGGGCAGAACGAAGGCCAGGCCCGCGGGCTGGCGGCGCGTTCGCGCACGGTGGGTGCGGCGCGCGAGGCGCTTTCTCGCGTGTATGAGTTCTGGAACCGCACGCTGGGCGCGGTGTACGTCGAGACACCCGAGCCGGCGCTGAACATGCTGGCCAACGGCTGGCTGGTCTATCAGGTGCTGGCTTGCCGCCTGTGGGGCCGCACGGGCTTCTATCAGAGTGGCGGCGCGTTCGGCTTCCGCGATCAGTTGCAGGACGTCATGGCCCTGCTGCACGCGGCGCCATGGCTGATGCGCGAGCATCTGCTGCGCGCAGCGGCGCATCAGTTCAAGGAAGGCGACGTGCTGCACTGGTGGCATCCGCCGTCGGGCCGCGGCGTGCGCACGCACTTCTCCGACGACTACCTGTGGCTGCCGTACGTGACGTGCCGTTATGTGCTGAGCCTCAACGACACGGGCGTGCTCGACGAGCGCGTGCATTTCCTCGAAGGCCGGCCGATCCGACCGGACGAGGAGTCGTACTACGACCTGCCCAGCCGCAGCGAGGAGGCGGGGACGGTCTACGAGCATTGCGTGCGCGCGATCCGCAACGGCTTGCGCTTTGGCGACAAGGGCCTGCCGCTGATGGGCTGCGGCGACTGGAACGACGGGATGAACCTTGTCGGCGAGCACGGCAAGGGTCAGAGCGTCTGGCTGGCGTTCTTCCTGTATGACGTGCTGACGAAGTTCTCGAAGATCGCGCAGATCCGCGGCGATACGGCCTTCGCGCAGCTCTGCACGGAAGAAGCCGAGAAGCTGCGCCAGAACATTGAAGCCAATGCCTGGGACGGCCAGTGGTATCGGCGCGCCTACTTCGACAACGGCGAGCCGCTGGGGTCGAAGCAGAACCCCGAATGCCAGATCGACTCGCTGCCGCAGAGCTGGGGTGTGCTCAGCGGGGCGGCCGATCCGGAGCGCGTCAAGTCCGCTATGCAGGCGGTCGACACGCGTCTCGTGCGGCGCGACGCCAATCTCATCCAGCTCTTCGATCCGCCGTTCGACAAGTCGCACCTCAACCCCGGCTACATCAAGGGGTACGTGCCGGGTGTGCGCGAGAACGGCGGGCAGTACACGCACGCAGCCGTGTGGACGATCATGGCGTTTGCCGCGATGGGCCACCGCGAGCGGGCGTGGGAGCTGTTCCACATGATCAACCCCGTCAACCACGGAGCCAACCGCGAGACGATCGACGTCTACAAGGTCGAGCCGTACGTGGTGGCTGCCGATGTGTACGGTGTGCATCCGCACACCGGCCGCGGCGGGTGGACGTGGTACACCGGCTCAGCCGGCTGGACGTATCGGTTGATCATCGAGGCATTGCTCGGCCTGCGGCTTGAGGTGGACCGGCTGCGCTTTGAGCCGGTGCTCCCGCCGACGTGGAAGGAGTACAAGATCCACTATCGCTACCGCGAGACGTTCTTCCACATTCAGTTCGACTGCACCGCCGGGACGAACCGCGTCGTGCGAATCGTCCAGGACGGCCAAGAGCGGCCGGAACTGACGGTCCAGCTCATCGACGACCGGCAGGATCACCATGTGCAAGTGTTCCTGGGTGAGTGAGGTCGAACGGCAGCCGCGAAGGTTGGGCTGAAAGCGTAAAGATCCCAGAGACCACAAAGATCCCAAAGGCAGGCAGGTGCTGGGGCCGCCCTGGCGGCCCCCTGCGCGCTGCTCTGGTTTGAAGCTA
The DNA here is from genome assembly GCA_937904525.1 of uncultured Phycisphaerales bacterium. Classification (GTDB taxonomy): domain Bacteria; phylum Planctomycetota; class Phycisphaerae; order Tepidisphaerales; family Tepidisphaeraceae; genus CALEKX01. The sequence goes on along the minus strand of CALEKX010000065.1, from coordinate 1,046 downwards.
TCTTCCCTTTGAGATTGGAGCTTCCTTGGAGCTTGGTGGTTGGATCTTGGAGCTTAGCGGCCATGCCGGTCCGCCAAGGCGGACCCTGCAGACTGTTTCTTTAGCTCTCCACGTCAGAGCTGAACTGTTTTCGATAGGCACTGGGCGTCGTTCCTCGCAACCGCCGGAAGACGCGGTTGAAGTTGGACAGATTGTTGAAGCCGCAGGCGAAGCAGATGTCGGTAATCGGGTCGGTGGTTTGCTGGAGAAGCTGGCAGGCCCGGCCGATACGCAGCTCGTGCAGGTGATTCACGAGCGTCCTGCCGGTGGAGCGATGAAAGAATCGGCTGAAAGCTTCGGGCGTCATGCCGGCGAGCTTGGCGAGGTCCGGCTGAGCGATGTCAGCCGTGAAGTGCTGCTGGAGGAATCGGTGGACTCGCTGGATGCGCTCATCCAGCGGTGGGGACGTGGCGGCGAAGCGGGGCGTCGCCAGCGGCTGCGGACGCGTCGAGTGACGCAAGTCGTCCAGCACGTGAAGCAGGGTGGTCATCCTCGCCAGTGGTGAATCCTCAGCCAGCGCACGTCGCAGGCGCTCGCCCTGCGTGCGGGCAATGTCGCCGCGAAACAGCAAGCCGCGATCGGATCGCTTGAGCAGCGATTCGACGCCCGCGAGCTCCGGGCTGGCAGCGATCAGCTTGTCGATCCACTCCGCGGGAAACTGGTAGACCACCGCCCATTGGGCGCGCCGGTCCTCCGATGCCCATGTATGGGGCAGCCAGGGGCCGATCAGCACCAGCTCGCCGTCCTCGTACGGGCCGGCATGGTCGCCGACGAACCGCCTGCCGCGGCCAACGCGGATGTAGGTCAGCTCGTATTCCGGATGATGATGCCAGTAGAAGGGATACGTCCTCGCGCGTCGCTCGAACACCCTCATCGAGGTGCCGGCGGGGAAGGTCATGGGTTCGACGCGCGGCTGCACTGATAGCCTCCTGATGAATGATAGCCTATCCGAAGGGGCGATCGGATCAAAATTGTATCAGCATTGGTCAAGCGCGGCGCAGCATCGG
>CALEKX010000064.1 GCA_937904525.1 uncultured Phycisphaerales bacterium | reverse complement strand
ATGGCTAAGGCGGTTGCGCGATCCGTTTCGGCAGGCAATAGCCTGCCCTACGAGCATTGGCGGCGCGGTGCGTGTGGCGCGGGCGTCCCGCCCCGTGCGGCTATTTGTTGTTCTTGCCTGGAATGGCGAGGCGCGTATGCCACGCGGAGATCAGGGCCCGCTGGCGGTCTGTCCAGATGCGGGGGCATGTGGGGTCGAGGTTTTCGCAGCCGAAGTGACGCAGGATCGCGGAACGGACTGCGGCGATGCCTTCGTCTGTGATGGCGATGGTGCGAAGGCAGTCATCGGGTGCGGTCCAAAGCGCGGGGCGGTCGGCTTTGTTGACGATGCGGATGGCATCGGGATAGGCGTCAATGAGCGGCTGCTGCAGGGGCTCCAGCGGCTGGGTGGGGTCGAGCACGAGGAGGCGCAGGTCGGCAGATCGGATGGGCTGGAGGCTGGCATCGATGGCGGCGGCTTCGATGGGGTCATCGGCTGCGCGCAGGCCGGGGGTGTCGACGAGCATGACAGCCAGGCCGTCGATGTTGGCGATCTCGCCGACCCAGTCGCGCGTCGTGCCGGGCAGGTCGGCGGTGATGGCTCGCTCCTGGGCGAAGAGGCGATTGGCCAGCGTGCTCTTGCCGGCGTTGGGGGCGCCGAGGATCGCGACCGTCGGCAGGCGGAGCAGGTTCTGCAGCGAGCGATCCTCGAGCATGCGGCGGAACTCGGCCGGATCGGGCGGCTGATGCTCGAGCCGTTGCCACGCCTGAGGCTGGTTGAGCAGGATGCGGATGGCCAGCTCGGTGCGGGCGCGCGGCAGGTGCATGAGCACCTCGGCTGTGAGGTCGTCGCCGGCATCCACCGCCTGGCGCGGCAGGGGCGTTTTGGAGGCGCTGTGGATGACGTGGAATCCGTTCCGCTCGGCCCACTGCAGCACGCAGCGGACGATCCACGGCCCGCCATGCAGGGACAGATCCGCTGTCTGGCCGTCGTCATGCAGGACGACGACCGGATCATCCAGGACGCGCTCGCCGTCGCGGAGCTGGCCATGAACGCAGCGGTTGGGTTGAAGCGGACGCGAGAAGCTGCGGGCCAGCAGATCGGCGACCTGCGGACCATGCAGGCGCACGACGGCGATGGCAGCGGCGCCGGGCGGCGTCAGGAGGATGGCGGTTGCGGCATTCACGTCGGCGGGATTGTGCCATGGCGGCGGGGTGGGGGCCAGTTGGCAAGAAGGGCCTCGCGGCTGGGGCGGGCGCGTGGCAAAGACCGGTAACCACAAGCTCACACCGATCGTGTGCGGCTGGCCCGATTGACGGACGTATATGTTTGATCGGGGTAGGCCGATATGGCAGAATGGACAACGCCCTCGGCGGAGGGCTCCGTTCATCTGGTGCACCTTATGCTTTTGCAGACCAATAGTTACATCGTTCCGCGCGACAAACGTGATGCCCACGCGCGACTGCTGCGGAAGTTCCGGCAGGTGCTGTTGCGGCTTGGCTGTGAGCATTTCGAAGCCTACGAGCAGGTCGGAACGAACTGGAGTCCGGGTGAGGGGACGGGGCGATTCGTGCAGATCATGCGTTTCCGTGATCGCCACCATCAGCAGCAGGTGCAGGCGGCTGAGCGGGCTGATCCGGCTGCCCAACAGCTCATCCGCGAGTTCTGCGAGCTGATCAATTTCCCGTATCAGCAGCAGCAGGGGCTGTTTGCGACGGGGTATTACCAGAGCACCATCCCGATCGCGTCGCCGCGCCGGCCGAAGGCATCGCCGACGCCGCCGCCCGTGCCGCCGGCGCCGACGGTTCCGCCGCCGACGCCGGTTCGTCCGGAAGTTCCCACAGCCGCCCGGGCTGCCCATCACGATGAGCCGCCGGTGGAGGTGCAGGTTCAGCCGGTGGCGGGGCAGGTCGATGCCGACGCTGCCGATGGCCAGGATGACGGCGAGGACTGCCTGACGGGCCTTCTCAGCGCCGGCGGGGCGGACCATGCGTTCGACGTCGAGGATGCCGACGTGGCTGACGCCGACGAGGAGCGCGTCGATTTCGAGTTCGATCAGCCGTCGGAGGACGCGGCTGACGACGACCGCCATCCCACGCCGCGGTAGCAGTTCCCGGCTGACCTCATGTCTTTGCGAGCGACGTTACCGGACCCGGCGGTCTGGTATGTTCGCCACCATCGGCATCAACGATACAACCGGCCGGCTTGAGCCGGTTTTGCTGATGCGCACGGCCCCTCCAGGCTGAAGCTCGCGCGCCCCTGGGCCGATGCCTGAGCCAGGGACGTCACATTGTGACGGCCCGGCGTTGGGAAGGGATGCGTCCGTGAGAGCTCTGTTTCGACTGATCTTCTGTGTACTGCTGCTGACAGGGTGGGCACTGGCTGCTTTGTCGCTTCACGTCGTCCAGACGCCGCAGACGCTGACAATCATCCCCAAGAACCGCCTGGGCATCGTCGATACCTTCGTCGACACGCGCAATTGGAAGCTCGAGGATGCCGAGAAGCACCCGGAAGTGGTCGGCCGGATGCTCGAACTCCAGAAGACATCACTCCTCAGTCATCTCAGCCGCGGCGGCGATGTCGACGCCCTGGAGCGATCCCTCCGCGATGCCGTCCGCCGCGGACGCGAACGGCACATGAGCGAGACCGCGGCGCTGATCCGGCAGTTTCATATTGCGATCTGAGGCAGCGGCCAGCAGGCGGCAAGTCAATCTGCAGTCGGCGGTTGATGCTGCGCATCGAGCTGCGGCGAGTGACCAATCACAAATCCGCAATCCAGAATCCAAAATCGGAAGACGTTTCTCTGCGTCTGTGCGCTGAGATCTACCGCCGCCGGCGATGCCGGCGCGTAAGAGGGATCTTGCTGCCAAGGCGTCGCTTGGGCAACGGGACGGCTGGACGCTCTTCCTGCGGCGGGGGCGGAGCAGCGGCAGCCGCGGCGGGGCCGCGCTCTTCCCAGTCCGCCGGTGTGGGCGACGGCTCGAAGCCTTCGAGCTTCGCAGGCGGAATGAGCATGTTGATCAGCGACTCGATCTTGGTGAGCTGCTCGCCCTGATCGCGCTGGACGAAGGTAAACGCCTTGCCGGCTGCCCCCATGCGGGCGGTGCGGCCGACGCGATGCACGTACACCTCCGGATCATCCGGGATGTCATAGTTGATGATGTGTGTGACGTCAGCCACGTCGATGCCGCGGCTGGCCAGGTCGGTAGCGACCAGGACATCGAACTTGCCGCCGCGGAAGCTCTTCATGACGCGATCGCGCTTGCCTTGAGCGAGATTGCCGTGAATCTCGCGGCACTCGATGCCATCGGCATGGAGCTTCTTGGCGAGCTTTTGCGCGCCGTGCTTGGTCTTGCAGAAGACGATGGCCAGATCCGGATTCTCCTGTTCCAGCAGCATCTTGAGCAGGCGGTACTTGTCCCATGGCTGGATGGAGAAATACCACTGCTCGACGTTCTCGACGGTGGGCTTCTCATCGGCGCCGGGGGCGATGAGCTTCTCGACCGGCTCGGTCATGTAGCGGCGGGCGAGGCGTTCGATCTCATCAGAGATCGTGGCGCTGACGAAGATCGTCTGATGCCGCTGCGGAGCGGACGGCGCCTGTTCCGCCTGCTGGGCATCAGCCGGGGCGCCTTGGGCAGTGCTGCTGTCGGTGTTGGCGGGTTCTTCCTCAGCCTCGGCGCGGCGGATCTTGGCTCGCACACTCTCGATGCGAGAGAGGATGTTGCGAATGTCGTCGCGGAAGCCGATGTCGAGCATGCGGTCGACCTCATCCAGCACGACGAAGCGGATGTTGGCCAGCGACAGGATGCGGCGATCGAGCAGGTCGATCACGCGGCCGGGCGTGCCGACGATGATCTCAGGATTGTGCTTGAGGAACTTCATCTGCGCGCTGATGCGCTGGCCGCCGTAAACGGCGACGGTGCGCAGGGGGGTATAGGCCCCGATGCGCTTGATCTCGGCTTCGACCTGGACAGCCAGCTCGCGCGTGGGAACGAGGATCAGCGCCTGGAAACCGAGCCCCTTGACGGCCTGACAGAGGATCGGGATGCCGAAGGCAGCCGTCTTGCCGGTACCGGTGCGCGCCTGGCCGAGGATGTCGACGCCGGCCAGGGCACGGGGAATCAGCATCGACTGGATTTCCGAAGGCGTTTCGAACTTGGCTTCCGCCAGGCCGCGGAGGACGCTGTTGCGGACGCCAAGCTTTGCGAAGGCTTCAGGCAGGGGGGGATGTTCGGTTTTCTGGCTCATGGAGTTATTGGCGATGCGTTGGGAACGACGTTTCTGCGTGCAATGGTATGGGTGTTGCGCGGCAGGCACAAGTTGGCTGGGGTTTGGGGGTGATGAGAAAGCGCAAGGGGCGCAAACATCCCATCGGGGGATCGGGAGTTCAGGGGATGGGTGTTGAGTCGGAGGATGGTGTAGTTCTGTGGCGCGGGCTACCAGCCCGTGGCCGTTCTGAAGAAACACGGGCTGGTAGCCCGTGCCACGACTCGATTGCGTGTCCGGTCTGGGAGGGATTTCGGCAGGCAATAGCCTGCCCTGCATGCAATTCCCTTCGTCGCTTCGTCCTTCCACTACGCGCCCACCGATCACCCGACATACCGCCGGACGATCAGCGTATCGTTCTGGCCGCCGAAGCCGAAGCTGTTGGACAGGGCGACGTCGACCTTGGCTTTGCGGGCGGCGTTGGGGACGTAATCCAGGTCGCACTCGGGGTCGCGCGTCTCGTAGTTCATCGTCGGCGGCAGGATCTGGTCGCGGATCGCCAGCACGCAGGTGATCAGCTCGACAGCGCCGGCGGCTGCGATCAGGTGGCCCATCATGCTCTTGATCGAGCTGACCGGCACGTTGCGGGCATGGTCGCCGAAGACCTTCTTGATCGCCAGCGTTTCGTTGCCGTCGTTTTCCTTGGTGCCGGTGCCGTGGGCGTTGATGTAATCGACGTCCTGCGGCGTCAGGCCGGCATCGCGCAGGGCTTCCTTCATGGCGACGATGGCTCCTTCGCCATCGGGATGCTGATCGGTGATGCGGAATGCATCGGCCGTGCTGCCGTAGCCGACGACCTCCGCCAGAATCGTCGCGCCGCGCGCTTGGGCGTGATCAAGCGTCTCGAGCACGACCATGCCGGCGCCTTCGCCAAGGACGAAACCGCCGCGATTGGCGTCGAACGGACGCGAGGCACGCGGCGGATCCTCGTTGAACGTCGAAAGCGCGGTCAGCCGGTTGAAGCCGGTCACACCGAAGGGGTGGATCATCGAATGCGCGCCGCCGCCAATCATCACATCCGCATCACCGCGGCGGAGGATCTCCATGGCTTCGCCGATGGCCTGCGTCGAGGCGGCACATGCCGTCAGGCAGTTGAACGCCGGACCGCGCGCGCCGGTGAGCAGGGCCAGGTGCGACAGTGGCATGTTGGGCTCCTGCTCGAGCTCTCGCATCGGGTTCATCAGCTCGCGGGCGACCTGAGCCCACTTGACGGTGTCGAGCTCGCTTGCGCCCTCAGCCCAGCCGGAGAGGGCGGCGGTGGTGTAGGCTTCGAAATCCAGCGACCCCTCGCCCGAACCGAGGTAGATGCCGACCCGATCCAGATCGAGCTTTGCCGAGGCCAGGCCCGCGTTCTGCCAGGCCTGCGCGCAAGCGCCCATCGCAAAGGCTGTGTTGCGGCCGACGCCCTGGTGCTTGCTCAGATCCGGCACGAAGCGGGCCAGATCGTAATCCTTCACCTCCGCGCTGAACGTAGTAGGGAAGGTGCTGGCATCGAAGATGGTGGTCCTGGCTATGCCGGATTCGCCCTTGAGCAGGCGCTGCCAGACACTCTCGATGTCATGGCCCATCGGCGTGACCCAACCCAAACCTGTGATGACGACTCGATTCATGGTTTCTCTTGCTGTTCCTTCAGGCGCTTTTCGACCTGTGGTTCCGGGATCTCGAGAAGCTGCGGCACAGCTCGCGTCACCGTTTTCCAGACAGTTTCAAGTCCGCGCATATCGTCGTGCTACAGTGCGATGGCGCATCCCAGTGATGCGATGCCAAGGCGCCTCGGGTAAAGCTGCTCGCGCGTCTGGATTGACCCGCGTCGCCGTCTCCCCGATCAACTGGACCAGGTGTTTCCGGGATCAGTCTACCCTCCTGAACACCAACGCCGCATTCTGGCCGCCGAGGCTGTAGACGCTGCTGATGCTGACATCGATCTTTGTGTCGCGTGCTTCGGGGGCGACGTTCAGCGGCTGGCCGTCGATCACCTTGCGCGTGTTGACGGCGGGCGGCAGACGGTTGTGATGCAGCGCCAGGACGGCGGCTGCGGCGTCGGCGCCGCTACCGGCGGCCATGTTGCCCGTCTGCGCCTTGATCGGCGCCAGCGGCAGCTTCGACAGGCCGTCGCCGAAGACCTCGCGCAGGCCGGCCAGCTCGGCACGGTCGTGCGATTTTATGCCAAGACCATGTGGCACGACGCAGCCGACCTCGGCCGGGGCGATCTTCGCGTCGGCCAGCGCCTTCTGAATCGCACGGGCATAGCTGCTGCCGGTGGGATCGGGCTCGGTGACGCTGTAGGTGTCCTGCGAAGCGCCGAAGCCGACGATCTCGGCATAGATCTTGGCGCCGCGCTTCTTCGCGGACTCGTATTCTTCGAGGATGAACAGCCCGCCGCCTTCGCCGACGACGGTGCCTTGGGCGTCCTCATCGAACGGGCGGACAGCGGACTCGGGCGCGTCGTTGTGCGCCTCGTTGACGCGCTTCAGCAGACACTGGCGCATCAGGCCCATCGGGTTGATCTTGGACTCGGCGCCGCCGCAGATGGCCTGGTCGGCGTCGCCGCGCTGGATCGTGCGGAAGGCCTCGCCGATGGCCAGATGGCTGGAGGCATCGGCGCAGGTGATCGTGTTGCTGGGGCCCTTGAGCTGGTGGATGATCGTCACATGGCAGGCCAGCATGTTGGGCAGATACTTCAGCAGCCACAGCGGGGTGAGCTGGTTCATGCCCGACTCGCCCCATTTGCGCAAATCGAGGCGATTGCCGTCGCGGGCGGTGTGCATGGCAGCCGTCAGCTCGTTGAGCTCGGCACTGATCAGGCCGGCGCCGATATTGCAGCCGAAGCGCGTGCCGTCGAGCGTCGAGCTTTCGGCGTAGGCCTTTGACTGGATGCCCGCATCGCGGAAGGCGTCGTCAGCCGCGATGACGGCCAGCTCGATGTCGCGCGCCATGACCTTGGTGGCCTTGCGATAGCTCTTGGGCACATGGTCGCTGATCTTGTAATCCGGCACCTGGCCGGCGATCTGCGAAGGCATGGCCCCGGGGTCAAAGGCGGTGATCCGCTGAACCGCGACACGGCCCGACAACAGGTTGCTCCAGAACGCCTGCGCGCCGATGCCCAGCGGCGAAACGACTCCAATACCAGTAATGACAACACGTCGCATAGTTCTCTAGCCGGCCCCTTTTTGCCCAAAACAGCAAACGGTAACGGCAGCCGGGGGGCGTCGCAAGCACCGCGGCATGGGCTGGTCCTGATCCATGGACGTAGCAGGGGGGCTTTCGGTTCGATTTTCTTCCAGCTCCAGAGGCCAGACCATCGCCGTCGCCGCGATTCTCCAGCGGGGGATCGATCGCCTGATCGAGGTGCGCCGGCCCGCTCGGATGCGTCGGGGCAAGGGGCTCAGTCAGCCTGCGATCGGGCGGCGCGCTGTCGCTCCCAGTACGCAGCCCGTTGTTGTCGCACCCCCTCGGGCACCGGGTGGGCCTTGATGAAATCGGCTGCCGATTTCATCAGCCGGAAGTATTCGACGAAATCCTCGGAATAGACGTACAGGCTGATCTTCTTGACCTCGCCCGTTTTCGCGTCGCGCTTGCCCTCGGTCAGGACCAGAAAGTGATTGCCGTTGGCGGCCTGCTTTACCTGGGCGGCGTAGGTGCGCGGGCCGACGGATTTGAAATAGTTCTGGAAGAGGATCTTGGGTTCCGGCCGCTCGGGGGCGCGAGCGCCTGAGCGGCTGCGTGCGGTTGCGGATGACGCAGCCGGTCGCGGCGGCTGGCGATCTGGGGCAGTGGTCACGTTGCGAGCAGCCGTGCCATTACGCGGGGCATATCTGCTGGTGCGAGAAACCGCCCGAGCCGGCGGGGCGGCCTGAGAGACGCCCGCGGACGATCGGGCTGACATTCGGCGATAGGGACGCGTGTTGGCGGACGTTGCGGACATGATGCCTCCTTCCCACAGGCAATAGGTGTCAACAACGGCAAACAGACAGGACGGCAAACCAGCGACACGGACACCAACGGTGACGGCATCGAAGGGCCCCCAGCCGAGCCGGTACGCCGGGAACTGGCCAATCGCGCAGGCCTGCCAGGCTGGTCAGTAACGGCCACCCCAGCCGCGGCCCGTGCAATACGGCTATCAACCCCACACCCCAGGGCCACAGCCAGCGCGTGTCCCAACAACAGCCGCAGGCTTTCGCACAGGCGCACCGAGAGCGACGACGGCTCACCAGCCGCTACCAGTGCGAACACTTCCTGATCGCGCTTGATCGCGGAATCGCAGATGTCGCGATCCGCGGGACCATTCGTCCAGCCGCGACGGGCTGCCCCCCAGCAATCCATCTCAGCCCGTCGCAAAGCGGACGAACGTCAGTTCATGTAGGACCGCAGCACGCCGATCACCACGCCCTGGATGCGGCACTTGTCGGCATCGACAAAGCGCGGCTCCATCGAGCTGTTGGCCGGCTGAAGGCGAATGCGATTGCCCTCGCGGTAGAAGCGCTTGAGCGTGGCTTCGCCGGTGTCCAGCAGGGCAACGACCTGTTCGCCGTTGCGGGCCTGGTCGCGTCGCTCAATCACGACGTAATCACCGTCGCACAGATGATCCTCGATCATCGAATCGCCGCGCACGCGGAGGACATAGACACCCTTGCTGGATTGGAACAACTGCTCGAGATCGATCTCCTCGCGGTTTTCGACGGCTTCGATGGGTGAGCCGGCTGCGATGTTGCCCAGCAGCGGAAGCTTGGTGGGGCGGTTCTCGTCGGGCAAACGCTCGTCAGCGATGATCTCCAGCGAGCGGGCCTTGTGCTTGTCGCGACGGAGCACGCCTTTCTTCTCCAGCGCTCCAACGTGCTCGAAGATGGTGACTTTGCTCGTGCCGAGCTGATCAGCCAGCTCCTGCATGGTGGGCGAATAGCCGTGGATGTGCCGGTAGTTGCGGATCGCAACGACGACATCCAGTTGTCGGGGTGTGAGGTTCATGGTCTTCCTCTGTCAGGGGTTGTGTTCCTGCCGGCGGTGGATGACCTGACCCATCCAGACCGCCGCCATCGTCTGCCGTCAGCCACGCTCATCAGGCGGACGCGACCGTCTCGCAATGCAGATCGCGCGGTGGATCGATCGCCCCTGCGCATCAGGCGATCGATTGCATCGCATGTCCAGCCCACGCGCACGCTGCGCGATGACGAAGAAATGTGCGGCTGAACTGCGATGCGTCCTGTCTGTACGTCCGCCCAAACCGTCATGGTTTGGAGCGTGTCTGTGGAACATTACCCTAACCCTGTTCGATTGTCAAATGGAAAGTTCTGTGAATTTGCGGTGTGAATATAACCCTAATTCCGACAAGGACTTGCCATCGGCGCCTGTTCGGGGTGTGTTGTGGGGTGGGGGTGGTCAAGGTGAGGGTGCCAATGGGCCGATGTTAGTAGCGTGGTACAGGCGCTGACCCATCTCAAGACCGCGGAGATCTACTCCCAGATCAACATCCGCGTTGCGCGCAAGATCCTGGATGCTCAGCGGATGAACGGCGCTGCCGCGCTGAAGCTGCTGGACGCCGCATCCAAGAACGTTTCGCAGGCAGGCGATGCTCTGGTTGCCGCCGCGACGGGATTGGGCAGCCAGATCGATGTGCGCGCTTGACCCCCAGCGCAGACGTCGTCACACTCCAACGCCATACATGAACCTGCCTGCATTGCTTCGCCACGAAGACGGCAGCGCCGTCACCCCTGAAACCTGGCCGCTGCGTCGTCGCGAGTTGCTGTCGCTTTTCACCGAGCACATCTATGGCCGACCGCCGCAGGTCCCGGCTGAGTTTGAGCTCGCTGTCGCAGAGGAAAGCTCCATTGCACTGAACGGCGCTGCCACGCGACGTCAGCTTGTGCTGACGTTCGGCGGCCGGGTGAAGGTGCATCTGCTGCTGTGGATTCCGAACAATCGCCGCGGGCCGGCGCCGGTGTTTCTCGGCTTGAACTTCCAGGGCAATCACACGACGCACCCGGATCCCGCGATCTTGCTGCCTCAGCCGTGGGACGGCTGGAAACGCGAGTTCGCAGCCCGTGGAGCGATGCACTCCCGCTGGCCGGTGGAGTTCATCGTCAGCCGCGGGTATGCCGTCGCGACAGCGTGCGCAAACGATATCGATCCCGATGTGCATGACGGATTCACCAACGGTATCCATGCCCTGGAAACAGCGCCGCGCGACGTCACCTCCGGCGGCACAATCGCCGCATGGGCGTGGGGGCTGTCGCGCCTGCTGGACGCGCTGGAGCGTCAGCCGGAGATCGACGCCAAGCGTGCGATCGTGCTGGGTCACTCGCGCATGGGCAAGACAGCCCTGTGGGCCGGCGCCAATGACGAGCGTTTCGCCGCCGCCATCAGCAACAATTCCGGCTGCCTTGGCGCGTCGCTGTCGCGGCATCGGTTTGGCGAGAGCATCGAGCAGATCAACAAGGGTTTCCCGCACTGGTTCAGCAAGCGCTGCCTGGAGTATGTGAACAACGAAGACCGCCTGCCGGTCGATCAGCATGAGCTGGTGGCGCTATTGGCGCCGCGCGGCGTGTATGTGGCCAGTGCGTCGGAAGATGCCTGGGCTGATCCCGAAGGCGAGTTCATGTCAGCGGTCGAGGCGTCGAAGATCTACGAACTGCTCGGCTTGCCGGGGCTGGGGGCAACGACCCAGCCGCCGGCGGGGCGGTCGGTCGGCGGGCGGATCCGTTACCACATCCGCAAGGGCCGCCATGACATCGAGCTGGAAGACTGGCAGCATTACGTAAACTTTGCCGACGACCTGCTGCGGTGATCCGCCGATCCCAAGGAAGCGCGGCGACTTGGCGCGGCTTTGGGAATCGGGATCATGTCCCGGCTTAAGAGATGCAAAAGCAGTTCCTGATCCAGAAGTTCGCCAAGCTTCACCTGGGGCAGTACCACATCATCGGGTACAGCGTCGCGGGGGAAGAGACGTGCATCCAGGTGCCCGAGCTGAACGTCTGCTTCGACATCGGCCGGTGCCCGTATTACGCGCTGACCAGCGATATCGTCTGCATCACGCACGGCCACATGGATCACCTGGCTGGCATCGCCTATTACCTCAGCCAGCGGCATTTCCAGGGGATGAAGCCCGGAATCGTGCTCGTACCGCGCGAGCTGTACCAGGGCGTCGACTGCCTGCTCAAGTGCTGGCGCGAGGTTGAGCGGCAGGGCACGCCGTATGAGCTGATCCCGATGTCGCCGGGCGAGGTTTACACCGTCCGCAAGGATTTTGTGATCCGGGCGGTGCAGACGCATCACGGATCAGGCAGCCTGGGGTATGTGCTGATCAACGTGCGCCAGAAGCTCAAGGAGCAGTACCACGGCCTGCCCGGGCAGGAGCTGGCGCGGCTCAAGAAGCAGGGCGAGGAGATCGAGTATCGCCTGGAAGTGCCGCTGGTGGCGGCGCTGGGGGATACCTCAGCCGGGCCGGTGTTCGATCATCCGGACGTGCAGAACGCCCAGATCCTGCTGACCGAATGCACCTTCTTCGACACGGCTCACCGCACGCGCGCCAAAGCCGGCAAGCATCTGCATCTGGAGCAGTTCGTGCAGATCCTGCCGAAGCTGCGCAACCAGCACATCGTCGTCACGCACGTGTCGCGGCGAACGGGCGTCGGCAAGGCAATGCGCCTGCTCCGGAAGCGCGTCACGCCCGAACAGTGGGAGCGGATTCATTTCCTCATGGACCTGAAAGACGCCATCAGCGCCGGGGAGGTGGAAGAAGCCGGCCCGCAGCCGACGGAGGAGTCGGAGGCGTAGGGGGATGGGGAGACGAAGTGTGGGGGAAAGCGACGAAGCGACGGAGGGAAGAGGCATGGCCCCGTGTCGCCGGCGGCCCTGGCCGCCGCTGGAATGCGATCGTGATCCGGGCCCCCCAACTGTGCCTACCGCCCACAGCCCACTATTTCTGAAGACCGCAGGCTGCTGACTGAAATCACGGCACGGGGATCACCCGCGTCACCCCCGGGACCTTCTCGCGCAAGTTGCGCTCGATGCCCGTCTGCAGCGTCATGGTGCTGCTGGGGCAGCCGTGGCAGGCGCCATGAAAGCGGATCTGCACCTCACCGTCCGCGGTGACATTGACCAGTTCGATGTCGCCACCATCGGCCTGCACCGCAGGGCGGATCAGATTGATCACATCCTGGACCTGCTGACGCAACGGGGCGGGTGCGTTCTGAGCTGCTGGTGATGCCATTCAAGACCTCATCTTGCGGCCGCATCCCTGCGGCCAAACCATCGACAGGCGGTGTAAGAGTATAGGCTTTGGCGGCCTGCGGAACAAACCATCTGCCCCCCGGGCACACGCGGGACGAGGCGCAGTCAGCCGTTTCCGGTGTGATTTGGCGCCATGTTTCCCGTGCGCTCTGCCCTGCATGACGCGCACCAGGACCGTGCGAAGATTGTCGCAGGGCATTTCGTCGCATCAACGTCTTGCGGATTGGGCTACATCGTGGATAGTGTTCGCACGATGCACAGGAGTGCCCCGTGAAGCGCGCGACCTTTGGCCCAGTTTTCCTTCACCTGCTGTGCGGTCTGCTGCCGGTGTTCACGGCAGCGGCCCTGGCACAGACCGATCCTGCGACACAACCCGAAGAACTTCCCGCAACCCAGGCGACGACGCAAGCCACCACCCAGCCGGCGACCGAGCCTGCCGCAGAGGCCTCGGATGAGCCGGCTACCGAGCCGGTAGAGCCTGCCCCCATGTCGGCAGCCCGCCGGGCATTGCTCGACGCCTGGCAGCAGGACGTGGACGCGCTCCACGAGCCGATCGACCTGCCGATGCCGGTCACGTCGGATTCTCGCAGCTTCACACGCCACCTCGGCGTGACCGTGCCCCGATCGCTGATCTTGCTCAATGCCGTCCGCATCCCGGGCGGCGAAAACTACGGCTTTGCTGAAGCCTTCCACGGCTCAACCGCGGAGTACGCCCGCTATTTCTGGCAGATGCAGTTTGACCAGGTGTTCGAACACCTGGAGACGCTCGCGCAGCGCAGCGAAGGCAGGATTCGGCCCCGGCCGTTTGCGCAAAGCCTCGCCGGGGCGCGCATCCGCCTGGGCGATTCGCGTCCATTGCCCCAGCCGCCACTGATCGGTGGGCTGGTGGGGGACTGGTTTGCACAACGCCTGCCGGATCTCAGCGGGCCCGCGTGGCGCGACGTGCAACTGCAGGCGCAACAACTGGCTGACATCGGCAACTACAGCGGCGTGATCGTCAGCGGCGCCGATGCCGATGCGGCTGGGCGCATCGCCGAAGCCCTGCGCACGATCGATTCGCGATGGATCGCGACGATCGGCGACTTCGGCCCGGAAGATCTGCACCTTTCCGGCGAGGCGCTGCACGCTCGGTTGGATGTACAGCAGGTGGCAGCCTGTGCGGATCAGCCGTGCGATCTGTCGCTGGTCAACATCGCCCTGATCGACCGCCTGCGCAGCTACCATCCGCACAAGTCGACCTGGACGATCATCGACAACCGCGGCTTGAAGCTCAGCCGCAATGCCCTGCATCGCGCGTACGCCATGGCGCTGACGCGCGGTATCCGCGCGATCGGCACCAACAGCCTGCCGCTGCCCGAATTGGCCGATGCGCAGATGGAGCATCTGAAAGAGATCCACGAGTGGGCGCATCGGATGGGCGGGATCTACGGCACCACCGAGCCGATCCCCACGGTCGGCATCCTGTATGTGCATGAGCAGGCGATGCAGCAGCCCAGCCATCGCGGCCGCACGCTCGAGGCGATGTTTCTTTGCCATGCGGCTGGCTATCCCGCGCGCATCATCACGCCGCAGGAGCTGTCGCGCGGCTTGCCCGAGAGCATGAAGGTCGTGCTGCTGGTCGGCCTGGAGCGCGTCAGCGACAACTGGATCTGGCATGCCAATCTGGAAGATGCCCTGCGCGGCTACATCGAGCGCGGCGGGCGGATCGTGATCGATGAGCGATCCATTGCGACCGTTCCCGCCGTCAAGCCGGGGCTGGAACTGGAAGCGTGGTTCGATCAGCGGGTGGTGGATGCGCCGGTCCATCTGCTGGAGCGCAACCGCCGCAATATCGAGCGTCTGCGCGAAGCGCTCAAGGACATCCCGCGCCCCATCGGCTATAGCGACGATCCGACGATCTGGGCGATCCCGCACCTGGCGGGGAATGTCGAGTACGTCACGGTCATCAACTACAGCGCCGAACCGGGCCGCAGCACGGCTGAGCATGTCCCACCGCGGACGGGCCAGCTCAACTGGACGTCGCCGCGTCCGGTTTACGACGTGCGCGCCGGCCGCAAGCTCACCAGCGACGAGGCGCGTCAGGTCGATCTGACGACCGAGAGCTTCCAGCTCTATGCGCTGCCGCCGTCCGATCCGCCGCCGCCGTCGCTGAAGGTGGAGGTGGATGATCGCGGCTGTTTCACCGCACGCGTGGAGACCGGCGATGTGCGCGGCTTGCCGGTGGAGGTGACGATCACCTTCAACGGCACCAGCGCCACGCTCTATCGCGTCACCGGCGAGCAGTTCCACCTGCCCTTGGAGATCTACGACGAGCCGGGCGAGTATGTCATCAGTGCCACGGATCTGGTGACACGCCAGACCGGCGAGACGCGCGTCGTCGTGCCGGCCAACGGCCCGTCGCGGCCGGCGACCGTCTCGCCGCATCTGACGCGCTTCGCAGCCCGCAAGGACGTGCCGCTGGTGATCGCCCTGACCGATCATCAGCATGCTGACCAGGCCATCGCCGGCCTGGCGGCGCGGTTGGCGGCGCATTTGCGAAACATCGGGCGCGATGTGCACGTCGTCCAAGCGTCGCCCGATGCCGAGCGGGGGGTTGTCGTGGCCGAGCACCCAGCCGACCAGGGCACCGCACGGCCGCGCTGGCGGACGATCGATGCCGATCTGGTGCTGCTGGGCACGCCGAACGACAACGTGCTGATCCGCGACCAGGCCCTGGCGCGGCTGGTGCCGCCGCGCGTGGAGGGGCCGGAGCTGCGGGTGACCTACTCGCCGTTCGTAGGAGGGCGGCAGGTGCTGAACCTGCTGGGCGACGGGGTGGCGGCGTTGACGGTGCTCATCGAGCGGGTGGAGCGGGAAGTCCGCTGACCGCGGATGAGGCCGCTGTTGCCCGTCGGACTGCCTGGCCGATGCTTACACTATCGGACCAGGCAATCTGGGGTATCTGGAGGGCAAAAAGCCGCCATCGCTGGACGTGACGGTTACATTGGTCATAATGGGCGAAGCGCCTGTAGGCTCGGCTATCGGCGGACGAGGGCAATCCGACGGCAACGAGCCTTCCGAGATTTTCCAGCGATTTTTTCTCACGAACCTGCCCCCGGGCGGGTCCGTCCATTAGAAGAGCACCAATCGGCCGGCACGGACGTGCAAGGCGTCAGGCTAACGGAAAGCGATCATGAGCCGAACCGTCGACTCTCCCACCGGGTTCGAATCCTTTGCCGATGATCCCACACCGGCACAGCAGGTCCAGCAGCAACTGCGCGGCAAGGTGGTCTGCCCGTTCTGCGGCACGCTCAGCCAGGGGGCCGAGGGAGCCTGCGCCCGTTGCACGATGGAGAACACGCCCCTGACCCGCCAGGCCACCAAAGCGCGCCTCGGGCCGTGGTATGTCCTGCAGTCGCGAAATCCTGCCGCGCCGGGGATGAAGTATTCCGTCCTGCTGTCGCTGGTGAAAAAGGGGCAGATTACGCCCCGATCGATTGTCCGCGGGCCGACGACCAACCAGTTCTGGCGCTTTGCCGCCAAGGTGCGCGGGCTTAGCCGCGAATTCGGCATCTGCTGGGGCTGTGGTCAGGACATCGCAACCGATGCCGATGTCTGTCCGCACTGTCAGCGGTCGCAGCTTCCGCCAGCCAATCCCGATCAACTGCTCGATTCACGCCAACCGATCAGCCAGATCCTGCCCGTGCGCCGCGAGATCCGCCCAGCCTTCCGCGATCTGGTCGTCGATCGGCCCGAAGCCGCCATGCAGGAGACGATGCACCCGGCCCGCCATGGCCGGCCAGCCACGCCGGCGGTCGATCCGGCGCTCAACCCATACGCATCGCAGGAGTCCGCCCAGCCGATGGCTGCGGCAGGGGCGCCGTACATGCCCGCACGCGGCGGTCTGCCGCCTGCGATGCTCGGGCCGCGCAATCCGGCGCAATTTCCCGCGCGTCCCGCGCCGCCGTCGGTTGAGCCGCGGCAGAAGCTGTCGACCGCAGTGGTGATGCTCGGCCTGATGGCGATCTTCACCATCGCCGGCTGGCTGTATGTCGATGTGGAGACGCGCAAGCGCGTGTTCGAGTGGGCCCAGTCGCACTGGTCGCGGTGGGTCGATCAGCCGACGACGCCGAAGCTGCCGCCGCCACCCAGCGATGATCCGCTGGGCGCGCTGGCTGGCGAGAAGTTCGTCGCCAATCCCAAGCCCGTGCCGGCTCCAGCGCCTGTAGTCGATCAGCCCCAGCCCGAGCGGACGGACGTTGCCCGCCGCGCTCCCGAGCCGGCGCCCCAGCCGGCCGATCGACCCGTCATCACGCCGCCGGTCGAGCAGCCCACGCGTCAGCCGACACCGGTCGTCGAAGCGCCCAAAGTCGTGACCCCGCCGCCGCAGGCGGAAGTCACCATCGCGCCGCCGGCTCCGCGGCCCCAGCCTTCGCCTGCACCCTCGCAGGCGGGCGAGCGCCGCCCCGACGGCGGCGTGGCTGAGGTGCAGGTGACAGCCGACATCAACGAAGCCATCGCCACCGCACGCCGCCTCAACGCCCTGGCGCTCGATGCCGAACGCCGCGGCGACTGGGCAGCGGCTGTGAAGCTCTACGAGCAGATCGAATCCCTGCCCCCCGAAGCCTGGCCCGGCAGCCTGCAGGTCAACCTCCAGATCGCCCGGACACGGGCGGCTCAGCAGTGAGCTCGTGAAGGTGACTCACTGCGGAGACGCAGAGATCTGTTTGGATTTTGGATTTTGGATTGCGGATTTTGGATTGAAGCGGACTACAGATTCTGCCTGTCTGCTTCCTTTGTGATCTTTGGGATCTCTGCGACCTTTGCGCTTAGCCCACCTTCGCGACCTTCGCGCCATCGCGGTCGCTGCCGGAATCACTCCAGCTCAGCCTTCAGAACATACACCAGTTCCTCCAGCGTCTGGCCGGCTTCGCCTTTCTGGCGTTTGTGCAGGACGAGTGTGCGCCGCTGGGCGCGGTCGGCGGATTCAAAGTAGAGCGGCGCGACAATGCCGCCGCGGATCTTCTGGCCGTTGACCAGCGTGGCGGTGTACTCCAGCTCACGGGCGGGATAGGTGCGGCCGGTCTGTTCCTTGATGTCGCTGCCGCTGTCGATGAACCGCCATTCCGGCTCATCCCGCTCCCAAAGCACGTGCGCTTCCAGCGACTTGATCAGGCGGAAGGGGATGTCGCGATAGATCTGGGCCTGCTCATCCCAGATGCGGATGGGCTTGTCGGCTGTAGTCGTGACCGAGCCGGTGAGGGTCGATCCGTCACTGAGCGTGATGACGGCTGAGCGGGCGTCGGCGCGCTGCGGCGCGACCAGGGGGGATGCCGGCTGGGTGGTTGGCTCAGCCGGCTGGGTGGTCGTCACGGGCTCGGCCTGATTGAGCAGCCAGTCGAGCGTCGGATCCGCCGGCTGGGTGGTCTGGCCGATCGCGGGACCCGCCAGCAGCCCGATCACTGTCGCACACAGCACATATCGCATGGCGGCATTATACGGGATTCGGGGCGTCCGTCGCGCTCGGTGGCGCTGTAGCCCTGGTCGCGTGGCACGGATGTGCCACATTGTTCTCAGCTCAGGAGCTGGATGACGCGTTCCTGGTCCCAGTCCTCAGCGCCGACGGCAGCGGCGACGCCGGTGGCCTGCATCGTCATCAGGCGGATCTCGCGCAGGACCTCCATCGCCTCCTGCGAGCTGCCGATCGTGTCGGTGCTGACGGTCTGCGTCAGGCCGGCGATCAGCTCCGCAAAGTCCGCCAGCCGCGGCACGACGGCTCCCTGCGAGAAATCCTTGAGCCGCTGGCGCAGCTCGGTGACGGTCTTGAGGGCGGTGCGGACGCTTCGCGTGGCGGCGATGGCGACCTGGCGGCTTTGACGGTCCGTGTCGAGGCGTCCGCCGGACTTGAGGTCTTCCAGGCTGAGCGACCGGCCGTTGACGAAGATCTTCCCCAGGCGATCCAGCGACATCTGCTCGATGCGGATCGACTGCGAGCCAGCCGTCAGTTCCAGCTTGCCGTCGAAGAGGGGCGTGCCTTCCGAACGCGTGTCGCGGAAGATCTCGCCGATCTCCTTGATCAACTGATCGATCTTCTTCTGGTTATCCCGGCGGGTGTAGGGGCTGATACCGGCGCGGGTGTTGGTGTCGAGGATGGTGCTGATTTCCTGGAGCTTGGCTTCGACGTTGCCCAGGGCCTCGTAGGCGGCACTGGTCTGGAGGTTGGTGCGTTCGGCGACCTCGTATTCGTCATCGATGCGGGCCAACGTCCGCTGGAGCTCCGAGGCGTTGAGCTGGACGATGTCCAGGAAGCTGTCGGCGTTGGGCAGGGGGAGGTTCAGCCGGCGCAGGGCGGCAGCGGGGGCGTCATAGCGGTTTACGGTCTGCCGCGAAGTGGCGAAGCTGGCGTCGATTCGTCCCATAACACGCCGCGCAGGCGGCATTGCTTACATCGGCCTGAAGGGGCGATCTTCAGCACTGATCCGGGGACTTTGAAGGGGAGGCGTCAGCCGTCTCCAGGGCGGGGACGGTCTGATTCTGCAGGCAAAGCGCCACGAAGATATGGCGCAGGCGGTCCAACGAGGTATTGGCCAGGAACTCGGGCGTGAAATCGACGGGGAAGCGACTTTGGTAGTTCTGGAATTGCTGCACGAGTCCCTCGCGATCCATCGCGGAGACCAGGCAAACCAGCTCCTCAATCTGCTCGGACTGCAGCATTTTCGTTTCCCTCACACCCGCAAGGACACATCCGGCGCGCGAAGGTTGGCCCGTTCGCACCCGTCAGATGAAGAAATCGATCAGCGATCCCTTACTAACGATATCGGGAGCAAACTCGACCTTCTTTACCACGGGACGGGGCTCGACGGGGAGCGTTGTCAGCGGTTGCTTCCAAGGAGGTGGCAGGACCTTGCTGCAGGGGCTGCCCTTGGGCTGCTCGGGCGCCAGGGACTGGTACGACTCGAACTTCGGCTCGGGGCGATGGACGCGCCGCAGCTCGAAGCGGGGGGTGGGGGTGATCGTCTTGCGCGGTTCGATGCGCGGGTCGGGGTGATGCACCGGCCGCGGCTCGATGCGCGGGGTCGGATGGACGATCCCCCTGGCGCCGCCGCCGGCGTTCATCGCGCCTCGCAGCAGCTGGACCAGCTTCAGGTCCATGGCTGCCAGCAGGAGATTGACGGATCCGACCGACACGCCCAGCCATGAGCAAAGGCGGGGCGTGCCAGGACCGCCGCGGCGGCAACATCATCAAAACGGCTGGTTCTTCAGGGGAAATTCGCCCATATCGAATTCAGTCCCCCGATTGTCAAGCAGGTCGGTTTATGCCGGATGATGCGTCCGATCAACATCCGCGTTGACCGCAGTCAACAAACGTCCCTTCTCGACCGCCTGCGCAGTGCTGCCAACGCTGTCCGAGTATGATGTTGCCGAATGCAAACAAGCGACTTGGACTTTGACTTACCGCCCGAGCTGATCGCTCAGACGCCCGCGGATCGCCGTGAAGCCTCGCGCCTGCTGGTATACCGTCGATCCGTTCGTTCGATCGAGCATCGCAGGTTCTCGGACCTGCCGCAACTTCTCGAAGCCGGCAACGTGTTGGTGCTGAACAACACGCGGGTCCTGCCGGCACGGTTCTGGCTGCGCAAGCCGACCGGCGGGCGCATCGAGGGGCTGTTTCTCGACCAGATCGCGCCCGGCCGATGGCGGGTGATGCTCCGGGGGGTCGGCAAGGCCAAGCCGGTGCTGCATCTGGCCAATGCGCCGGAAATCACCGCGCAGGTGGTCGAGGTGCTCGACGGCGGCGAGTACGAGATCGCCGTCTCGACGGCCGAGCCAGCCGCCGAGCTGCTGTCGCGCCTCGGGCAGATGCCGTTGCCGCCTTACATCAAGCGGCAACGCGAGCACGACGAGCGCGACCCGCTCGACCGCGAACGGTATCAGACCGTCTACGCCGAACGCCCGGGAAGCGTGGCGGCGCCCACCGCCGGCCTGCACTTCACGCCGCAGCTTTTCGACGAGCTCGACCGCCGCGGCGTGCAGCGGGTAATGGTGACGCTCGACGTCGGCCTGGGGACGTTCAAGCCCGTCACGGCTGACACGCTCGAAGCGCATGTCATGCATGCCGAGCGGTATACGATCTCCCCAGCCGCGGCTGAGGCGCTTAACGCCGCCAAAGCCGAGCGTCGCCGTATCATCGCCGTCGGCACGACCTCCGCCCGCGTGCTCGAATCCCAGCCGGCCGATGCGCCGTTCGCGCCGAAGCAGGACATCACGCAGATCTTCATCCGCCCGGGCTACACGTGGAAACACGTCGATGCCCTGATCACCAACTTCCACCTGCCGCGCAGCACACTGATCGCGCTGGTAGCCGCCATGGTCGGCCTGGACGAGCAGCGGCGCATCTATGCTGAAGCCATCGCGCAGCGGTATCGGTTCTTCAGCTATGGGGATGCGATGATCGTTCTGTAGGGCTGAGAAATGGCGGCCGCGAAGGCGCTAAGGTCGCGAAAGGTGCGCAAAGGGGGCTTGTAGCGCAAAGATTTCAAAGAAGCAAAGATCTCAAAGGGGGCAACTGTTCTTGTGGCACGGGCGTCCCGCACGTGCAGTTAGAAAAACAGCCAGTTCAGCACGGGCGAGGCTAACATTACGCATCAACGCAGCCCGCAAACGCCCGAAACAGTCATCCTGAGCGCAGCGATAAATCTCAACCGTTCTCGCCGCCGAGATCCTTCACTTCGCTCAGGATGACCTTAGCACGTAGCGTTGGGGACGCCCGTGCCACGTTTCCCTGCTTGGCGATCTTTGTGAGCTTTGCGCTATCACTCGTCCGTTACGCAGCCTTCGGAGGCTGTCTTGACGGTCTTGATGTAGCGATGCAGCGCGCCACGGGTCACGCGGTAGGGCGGGCGCTTCCAGGCCTGGCGGCGCTTGGCCAGCTCTTCCTCGCTGACGTTCAGGTCGATGGTGTTCTTCACGGCATCGATGGTGATGGTGTCACCGGTCTGCGCCAGCGCGATCGGGCCGCCCTCGATGGCTTCAGGGCAGACATGGCCGATGATGAACCCGTGCGAGCCGCCGGAGAAGCGGCCGTCGGTGATCAGGGCGACGTCGTTAAGCATCCCCGCGCCGGCCAGGGCCGACGTGGGGGTGAGCATCTCCGGCATGCCCGGGCCGCCCTTGGGGCCCTCGTAGCGGATGACGATCACGTCACCCTTCTGGATCTTGCCCTGCTCCAGGGCATGGAGCATGTCCTCCTCGGAGTCGAACACGCGGGCTGGCCCGGTGAAGCTCAGGCCCTCCTTGCCGGTGATCTTGGCCACCGCGCCGTCGGGGGCGAGATTGCCGCGGAGGATGCGGATATGCCCGTCCTTCTTGATGGGGTTTTCGGGCATGTGGACGATCGGCTGCTGGCCGGGGCCATTGCCGTGCGGCTTGACGGGCTCGACGTCGGCGAGATTTTCCGCGATCGTCTTGCCGGTGCAGGTCATCTGCGAGCCGTCGATCCAGCCGCGCTGGAGCATCATCTTCATCACAGCCGGGACGCCGCCGATTTCGTGGATGTCCTCCATCACGTACTTGCCGGACGGCTTGAAGTCCGCCAGCATCGGCGTTTCGTCGCTGACCTTCTGCCAGTCGTCGATCGTCAGCTCGATGCCGAACGCGCGAGCGATCGCGATCGAGTGGAGCACGGCATTGGTCGAGCCGCCCAGCACGATCGTGAGGCGCATCGCGTTGATGAAGCTCTGGCGGGTGACGATATCGCGCGGCTTGAGGTCGAGCTCGAGCAGGCGGCGCATCGCCTGGCCGGCGCGAAAGCATTCTTCCTTCTTGGCTGGATGCTCCGCCGGCATGCTGGAGGAGTAGGGCAGCGACAGCCCGAGGCATTCGATGAACGAAGCCATCGTGTTGGCGGTGTACATCCCGCCGCAGGCGCCCGGGCCGGGGCAGGCGTTGCGGACGATCGTCTGCCGCTCTTCCTCGGTGATCAGGCCGCCGATCTTCTGGCCGTAGGACTGGAACGCCGAGACGACGTCCAGCGTCTGCTGCTCGTTGCGGATCTTGGCGCAGCCGGCGCGGATCGTGCCGCCGTAGATCATGAATCCCGGGCGATTCAGCCGGCCCAGGGCCATGACGCAGCCGGGCATGTTCTTGTCGCAGCCGGCGATGGCGATCACGCCGTCATACCAATGGGCCGCGACGATCGTCTCGAACGAGTCGGCGATCAGATCGCGCGATTGCAGCGAGTAACTCATCCCGTCGGTGCCCATCGAGATGCCGTCGCTGACGCCGATCGTGTTGAATCGCATCGGAATGCAGCCGGCCTCGCGCACGCCGGCTGCGGCGCGCTCGCCGAAGTCGTGCAGGTGGATGTTGCACGGGTTGCTGGTGAACCAGACGGCGCCGATGCCGATCTGCGGCTTGGCCAGATCCTCGGGCGTCAGCCCGGTCGCCAGGAGCATCGCCTGCGAGGCGCCCTGGCTGGGGGGAACGGTCACATGGGACGAAAAACGGTTGAGTTTGGTTTGGGTTTCCATGGTGTGCCCATCCATTTTCGCGATTGGCGGCAGAAATGAAAGTTTCCGGGCCCCAATGGGGGAGGAGCGAGGTCTGCTGCGGGGCGGTCAGCGGCGGGTGAGACGCATGGCGTCTTCGCGATTGCGGGCGATTGTGAAAAGCCGCACAAGGCTGGTCGCTTGGAAGACCTGCGTCAGATAGGGCGAGAGGCAGCAGAGCACAAGTGTGCCGCCGGCGGCGTGAATCCGCTGGCGTACGTTCACCAGCAGCCCCAGCACGGCGCTGCCGAAGTAGTGGGACTTCTCCAGATCGAGGATCCACGGTTCCTGGGCGTTCTGATCCGCCAGAGCGAGCAGACGCTCGTTGAGACGGTCAAACTCGGCGCTGTCGAGGGTGTCGGGCAATGCCAGCTCAATCAGCATGCGCCCATCGACACGCGTCCAGGTCAACAGATCCTGCGACATCCCACGCCTCCCGGTGAGTTGCGGTCACGATCTCATCTCAACTGCAGCGATTCGCCTTCGAAGGTGATGCCCAGCGACGGGATTTCCACGGCTTTGCGGTCGCCTTCCTTGCGGACACGGCCGGCCCGCCAGGCGCGATGGCCTGTGCGACGGGCGACCTCGAGGCAGGCGGCGACATGCTTCTCGTCGACGTAGGCTGCGAAGCCGGCGCCCATGTTGAAGGTGGCGTAGGCTTCGCGGATATCGATCGGCCCGGCCTTCATCAGGAAATCGAAGATCGGCAGCGGCTGGCCGATGTCGTCCATCGTATAGACAAACGGCTCAGCCAGACGCATCAATTTACGCCAGCCGTGGCCGGTGATGTGTGCGACGTAGTTCAGCGGGATGCCGGCCTTCTGGCACTCCGCGACGAAGTCGACGTAGATGGCGGAGGCATCGAGAAGCGCTTCGCCATAGGTGCGGCCGTCGCCGATGGGGGTCAAATAGCCCTGCGGGAGCTTGTCGGCGATGGCGCGGCAGAGCGTCAGGCCGTTGGTCTGCACGCCCGTGCTGGCCAGCAGGACGATCGCATCGCCGTCACGGACCTGGCCGGTGATGCGGTTGGACTTGGGGCGGATGCGGCCGATGGCTGATCCAGCCAAAACGATGGTCTTCGGATCGACGATCCCGCGCAGGGCGGGCGTCTCGCCGCCACCCCAGACGGCGCCGGCTCGACGGCAGCCTTCGGCAAAGCCATCCGCCAAATCCTTGGCTCGCTGGCGGTTGTTGAACCAGTTGGCGTCGCCGACGGCGGCATGCATGGCGACGCTGATGGGCAGGGCGCCGGTTGTGATCAGGTCATTGACGATCGTGGCGACGGTGTCGATGCCGATCTCGCGGTAAAATGACCGGCCGGTCAGCTCAAGCATCGCGTCGGCGATGAGGTTCTTGGTGCCCAGGCCTTCCTCGACATGCGCGAGGTATTCGTCAGCCGTCTCGATGAGATAGGCGCTTTCGCCGCGGATACCCGCCGGCTCGCTGACGCCATGGGCGGCAAGGGCGGCGGTGGTGGTTCCGGCAGCCTGCTGGCAGGCGCGTTTGAAGGCGTCCAGAGGCCCGTAATCGACGCCGGAACTCTCGTAAGTAACTGAACCCATAGGCGTGTTTGTAGACGCCAGCGCCAGCAGGGTCAATCCCGCGGCTGTTCAGTGACGGCGATTGATCAGGTCCACCAGGGCGCGGTCGTACGGCTGGTCGATGTGCAGGGCATGATATTCGACGTCGGCGTCGTTGCAGGCGCGGCGGACCTGGGTGAGGTATTGCTGCACCTGTTCGCGGTAGGAATCGCGCAGATCGGCGGGGTCGATCTGCAGCTTTTCGTTGGTTTCCAGGTCCTGAAGGGTGATCTGGCGATCGTAGGGCAAATCGAGTTCGGCCTTGTCCAGCAGATGCAGAATCATGCACTGGTGCTTGCGGTAACGCAGATGCTGCAGGGCCTTCACAAGATCGGCTGGCTCCAGCCACAGGTCGGAGATGAGGATGACCAGGCTTCGGCGGGGCAGGCGCTCGGACAGGCCGTGAAGCTGCTCAGCCAGTTGCGTGTGCCGGCCGGAGCGGAGCTGCTCCAGAGCCTTGAACAGGCGATCCAGGTGGGCTGGCGACGATCCCGGCGGCAGCTCGATGCGGACCGAGTCGTCGATCGCCACCAGGCCGGCCAGATCCTGCTGCATCGCCAGGAGATACGCCAGACAGGCTGCCAGATGCCGGCCGTAATCGAGCTTGGACATCCCGCCAGCCTCGGTTGCGCCAAACTTCATGCTGGCGCTGGTGTCGAGCACGATGGTGGCGCGGAGGTTGGTCTCCTGCTCGTACAGCTTGATGTAGTACCGGTCCGACCGGGCATAGGCCCGCCAGTCCAGATGCCGCAGCTCATCGCCGGGGACGTACTCGCGATGCTCGGAGAACTCGACGCTGAACCCCCGATGCGGGGACTTGTGCTGCCCGGTGATGATCCCTTCGACAACCTGCCGGGCTTTGAGTTGGAGGTTGGAGACCCGCGCGGCGTCGGAGGGAGTAAAGAACTTGTAACGGTGGATGGGCATTGAAGACAGGCGGTCTTGTCACTGGTCCTTTGTCACTTGTCACTCGGCGCAACTGGTATCCGGGAGGCCGTCATTCCATGCCGAGCCCGTTCCTGATCTCTGGCACCGGCGAGGGACCAGTGACAAGTGACTACTCTGCTCGATAGAACTCCAGCACCATCCCTCCATACTCTCGCTCGTCGGTCTTGTTGAGCTTGGGCAATTCGAGCTTGTCGTTGGCGTCGTGGCGGAAGACGAGCGTGGCGCCGGGCTTCAGGTGCATGTGCGCGAGATGGAAGACGAGCTGGATGAGCTCGTCGGGCCGATCGCGCACGAAGCGGTAGGGCGGATCGAGGAAGACGATGTCGGCTCCGATCCGGCCAGCCATGTTCGGGCGGGTGGTGGCGCGATCGAACCACTTGAAGATGTCGCCGGGGACGATGCGCGTGCGCTCCTGCACCCGCAGGGCGGCGATGTTCTGCGTGAGGCGGGCGAGGGTCGAGCGGTCGGCTTCGAAGAAGGTGCAGAACGACGCGCCGCGGCTGAGGGCTTCCAACCCCATGCTGCCGGTTCCGGCGAAGCAGTCGTAGATCTCGGCATCGGGCAGGAGGGGGTTGATGATGTCGAAAAGGGACTGCTTGACGCGATCGGTCACCGGCCGCGTCTGTTCGCCCTCAGGGGGCGAGAGCTTGCGCCCGCCCATTTCTCCACCAATGATCCGCATGGCCGAAACCGTACAGATCGGTTGCCCCGGGGGCAAGAACGGGCATTTAAACCCCGCTCAGCCCGGTGGCTGCGTCCAGTGGCGTGGAATTTGTTTGGCGGCGAAGGAACGCCGGTGGTCAGCCGGCCGCGGCTTGGCCGTGCCGTGACCCGTCCCGTCCAGTCTCACAAGGAACCGCCATGAAAGCCCTCATCTGGTGCTCGCCCAACAACGTCAAGGTCAAACAGGTCCCCGATCCGCAGATTCTCGATCCGCGCGATGCGATCATACGCATCACCTCGACCGCCATCTGCGGGTCGGACCTGCATCTGGTGCATGGATTTGTGCCGTTCATGAAGCCCGGGGACATCCTCGGCCACGAGCCGATGGGGATCGTCGAGGAGGTAGGCGACGGCGTCGACAAAAGCCGCGTTAACGTGGGCGATCGTGTCGTCGTGCCGTTCACGATCGGCTGTGGCGCGTGCTTTTACTGCAAGCGGCAGCTTTGGAGCTGTTGCGACAACTCCAATCCCAAGCCGCACATCGGCGAGAAGATGTACGGCTATGCGACCGCCGGCATCTTCGGCTATTCGCACCTGACGGGCGGTTACGCCGGCGGACAGGCTGAGTATCTGCGTGTCCCGTATGCCGATGTGAACTGCCAGAAGATCCCCGAGGATCTGACCGATCACCAGGCGCTGTTCCTGTCGGACATCTTCCCGACCGGCTATATGGCAGCCGAGCAGTGCGACATTAAGCCGGACGACACCGTGGCAATCTGGGGTTGCGGGCCGGTGGGGCAGTTCACGATCCGTAGCGCGGTCATGCTGGGAGCCCGGCAGGTCGTGGCGATCGACGACGGCCGGCGCGTCCCCGAGCGGCTGGAGATGGCCCGGCAGGGCGGCGCCATCACGATCGACATGAGCGAGGAGTCGGTTTACGAGCGGCTGCTCGACCTGACCGGCGGCATCGGCCCGGACGTTTGCATCGACGCGGTGGGGATGGAAGCCCACGGCGCCACCTATCTTGACGGCGCCTATGACCGGATCAAGACGGCGCTGTTCATGGAAAACGACCGTCCCAACGCCTTCCGCCAGGCGGTTCACTGCTGCCGCAAGGGGGGCACGGTCTCCGTGCCGGGGGTGTATGGCGGGTTTGACGACAAAATCCCTTTGGGGGCGATCATGAACAAGGGGCTGACGATCAAGACCGGCCAGACGCACGTCCAGCGGTACGTCGGCCCGCTGCTGGAGCGAATTCGCAAGGGCGAGATCGACCCGAGCTTCGTGGTGACGCATCGCGTGCCCCTGTCCGAAGCGGCGGATGCTTATCGGCTCTTCGAGACGCGCAAGGACGGCTGTATCAAGGTCGTGCTCGACCCAGCCGCGTGACGGCGCCCCGTTCTGGACGGCCGGACAGGGCTGACCGGGCCATCGAAAAGGGGGACCAAATCGCCCCTGCGGGCGGTTGATGGGGTCATAGAGTTGTGCAGAATGCCCTGCGCTGCCGATAATCGCTAAACGCGACCCTCGGTTGCGCCCGGAAGCCGCGCGCTTATATCACGAAGACCAACAGGTATTTCCCATGGCCGATTTCGTCCCTCCGAATGTTCGGACGTTTCAGGTGTTTCCCGATATTCCACAGCCCCTTCAGCCGCTGATGGAG
Organism: uncultured Phycisphaerales bacterium; assembly: GCA_937904525.1. Lineage (GTDB taxonomy): Bacteria > Planctomycetota > Phycisphaerae > Tepidisphaerales > Tepidisphaeraceae > CALEKX01. Next base: position 2,655 of record CALEKX010000064.1, on the reverse strand, counting down.
CTGGCCCAGAACCTGTGGTGGGTGTGGCATCCCGACGCGGTGGAGCTGTTCCGTCGTCTGGATCGCGAGCTGTGGAATGCCGTCTATCACAATCCTGTGAAGCTCCTGGGCACGCTGCCGCAGGAGCGTCTGGCCGCGGCTGCGGAGGATGACAGCTACCTGGCCCACCTCCACCGCGTGTACGACGCCTTCCAGCAGCACATGAACGAGGAGGGGTGGTTCCACAAGAAGTACGGCGACACCCGCATGAAGGTGGCGTACTTCTCAGCCGAGTTCGGCTTGCATGAGTCGCTGCCGATCTACTCCGGCGGCCTGGGCGTGCTGGCCGGCGATCACCTGAAAAGCGCCAGCGAAATCTGCCTGCCGATGGTGGGCGTGGGGCTGCTGTACCGCAACGGTTACTTCCAGCAGTACCTCGGCGGCGACGGCTGGCAGCAGGAAGCCTATCCCGAGCTCGACTTCTACAACCTGCCGATCGAACCGCTGCGCTACACGGATGGTTCGCCCGTGCGCATCCGCGTCGATATGCCGGAGAACGCCGTGTTCTGCCGCGTCTGGAAAGCCAGCGTCGGCCGGATCCCGCTCTATCTGCTGGACACCAATCTCCCGGAAAACTCGCCTGCCGATCGCGAGATCACCGCACGCCTCTATGGCGGCGGCACGGAAATGCGCATCAAGCAGGAGATCGTGCTCGGCATCGGCGGTGTGCGGGCACTGGAAGCGCTCAACGAAGACGTCACCACATGGCACATGAACGAGGGCCATGCCGCGTTCTTGGCGCTGGAGCGCATCCGGACGCTGCTGGAGCGCAACCCCGAGCTGAGCTTCGACGAGGCTCGCCAGCAGGTCATGGCGACCAACATCTTCACGACGCATACGCCTGTCCCGGCGGGCATCGACATGTTCTCGCCGGATCTGGTGCTGAAATACTTCCGCTCGTTCATCCCGGGGTTGAAGCTGGATGAAGAAGGATTCCTGGCGCTGGGGCGCGAGGATGTTTCCAATCGCCGCCAGGGCTTCTCCATGGCCGTGCTGGCGATCCGCCTGGCCGATGCGATCAACGGCGTGTCGGCGCTGCATGGCGACGTGTCGCGGCGGATGTGGCACAACATCTGGCCGCAGGTGCCGCCGCAGGAGGTGCCGATCCATCACGTGACCAACGGCATCCACACCCGCACGTGGCTGGGCAACGAGATCGCCTACCTGCTGGACCGCTATCTGGGCGATCGGTGGCGCAACGATCCGACCGATCAGTCGGTCTGGGAGAACGTCGCGCAGATCCCCGATGAGGAGCTGTGGCGCGCTCATGAGCGCAGCCGCGAGCGGCTGGTCGCCTGGACGCGGCAGACCCTCAAGGAGCAGCTCATCAAACGCGGCGGAACGTACGAAGAGATCGCGACAGCCGAGGAAGTGCTCGATCCCGAGGCGCTGACGATCGGCTTTGCCCGTCGCTTTGCGACGTACAAACGCGGCGCGCTGCTGCTGCGCGATCCGGAACGCCTGCGCCGGCTGATCACCGATCCCAAGCGGCCGGTGCAGTTCATCTTCGCCGGCAAGGCTCACCCAGCCGACAACGAAGGCAAGGAGCTGATCCGTGCCATCGTGCAATTCGCCCGCCAGGCTGCCGTGAGGCGCCGCATCGTGTTCATCGAGAACTATGACATGAACATCGCGCGCTACCTTGTGCAGGGCGTGGACGTGTGGCTGAACACGCCGCGCCGCGGCATGGAAGCGTCGGGCACCAGCGGCATGAAGGCCGCCGTCAACGGCGTGCTCAACTGTTCGATCCTCGATGGCTGGTGGGAGGAAGGGTATGACCCGCAGCTCGGCTGGGCCATCGGCCGCGGCGAGACCTACAACGACGCCAATCAGCAGGACACCATCGAGAGCCACGCGCTGTACGACATCCTCGAGAAGCAGATCGTGCCGCTGTTCTATGAGCGCAACGCCGATCGGCTGCCCAAGGAATGGATCGCCCGCATGAAAAACTGCATGCGGGCATTGGCGCCGGTGTTCAACACGAACCGGATGGTGCAGGAGTACACCGAGCGGTTCTACGTCCGCGCCCACAGGCGCGGGGAGCAACTGGCAGCCGACGGGCTCAAGCGGGCCCGTGAGCTGGCACATGCCAAGCATCATCTGCGCGACCGTTGGGGCGGGATCAAGATTGTCGGGGTGCATACGTCCGGCAATGGGCATTACCGCGTCGGCGAGGAGGTGCAGGTCGAGGCGCTGGTCGATCTGCCGGACATCAATCCGGATGAGGTCTGCGTTGAGATCTTCTGCGGTCCGATCAGTGCCACGGGCGAGATCGAGCAGCCGCAGACGCTGCGCCTGCAGCATGTCCGCGAGATGGGGCCGAACCGGCACCTGTTCGTCGGCCAGATTCGCTGCATGACCAGCGGCCGACAGGGCTTCGCTGTGCGAATCCTCCCCGGTCACCCCGACCTGGCAACGCCGTTCGAGCCGGGGCTGATCCACTGGAACTGAGGATCAGCTCACGCGAAGCGGCGAAGAGGGCTAAGCGCAAAGATCGCAAAGAACGCAGAGATCACAAAGAGAAGTAGCGATTGGCTTTGTCTCAGGTGGCACGGGCTACCACAACATTATGCATCAACATAGGCGATAGTCGCCCGAAATCGTCATCCTGAGCGT
>CALEKX010000063.1 GCA_937904525.1 uncultured Phycisphaerales bacterium | reverse complement strand
CTACGACCAGCGCCGCGAGCAAGAGGAGGGCAAGAAGGCCAAGTGCGTATTCCTTTAACATTCCACAAAGCTCCGGTTCTTTCAGATCGCCGTCAACCGCTGCGAGCAGTACTTCGGAAGTGGATCTCTCCCGCTTCACAATCACTCGCCCACAAACAGCTTCTTGAGTTCCGCCGTAGGCCGATCGGGCATTTCGATGCCAGTGACGTGCCCATCCAGCCAGAGGAAGTTCATCTGGCGGCCGTGCCGGGGAGGCCAGGGCAGCGCCCCCCAGTTGCGGTAAACACCAGCGCTGACATCCAGGGCGCCGCTGTCGATCTTCCAGCTGCCGCGAGCCACGTCCCAATAGCCGGCAGCGCTTTCCCGGGCATCGCCGGCCGCGATGATCTCACTTGGACGCCTGATCGAGGTGATACGCCGCGAGCCAGGCCGGTTGCTGGCGTCATAGTAGAACACCGCAGGCACATTGACGCCGTAGTCCACCATGCTGGGATGGTGGAGCGGCTCCATCGGGCAATGAAGCTTGGTTCGATCCCCGTGCAGAGCCAGATATGGGTCGATGTACTCAAACCAAAACGGCCCCAGCGACGAGGTGGTTGTGCTCGGCGGAGGCAACAGACCGTCGTTGTCCAGCGTGTACTGAAGAACCGCCAGGCCAATGTTGCGCAAGGTATTGATGCACTGCGTGTTCATCGCGGCGTCCCTGGCCTTTTTGAGCGCAGGCAGCAGGATCGCAATGAGCACGGCGATAATGCCGATTACAACGAGCAGCTCCACAAGCGTAAAGGCTTTGCGATTCGTTGATTGGCAGCATCGTGCTGTCGTGCTTTTCATGAGACAATCCTCGGCTGGTATCGAGACTTGAACGACCGCCGTGCGTCAATGATCACCATATAGGGGCGCGGCCCTCAATCAGCCTCCGCCAGCGGAGACCGGCCGTCATCAATTCTCACGACACGGCAACGGGGACGGGATCGCAGACACATGAGGGTGATGCCGCCCCGCTCTCAGCAGTGCCGCCGCTTCCGCGGGTCCGCGATGATCGAAATGTAGACATGCCCTCTCTCCTTTCCAGCTGATGAGATGAATGTCCGGATGCGATGGACCTGTTACTTTGCTTCCAGAGCAGCGACGGATTCCCTGACGACCAACGACGGCTTGAGGCTGAGCTGATAGAACAGCTCCCGTTCGGTTTCGTGCTGGAGTTTCTCGGCAATGGCAGCCGCTGCGCGGCCCATTTCGTAGAAGTTCTGGGCGATCGTCGTCAACGGCACTTCGAAATGCTTGCTTCGATCGATGTCGTCGAAGCCGGCCAATGAGATGTCCTGCGGCACACGCAGACCGCGCTTCTTCAGAATGTAATAGACGTCAAACGCATGCAGGTCGTTGGCGACGAAGATCGCCGTCGGCCGGGGATTGCGGGCCAGGATCGAGTCGACCACCCGCTCCAGGTCGCCCTCATCGCGGTCGTCAAACGTGCAGACCGACTCGTGCGTCAACGGCAGGCCGTTGGCGATCATCTCCTGCACAAAGCCGACCTGCCGGCTTTCCAGACTGCTCAAACCGGCCGTGCGCTTGGTGACGTAAACGATGTTCCTGTGTCCCTGCGAAACCAGGTACCGCACCATCTGCTGCGAGCCGTTGACGTTGTCCGTCACGACGTAGTCGCAGTCGAACTCCGCGCTGTAGCTGTCGAGCAGAACGAAACGAATCCCCTTCTTCAGCAGCCGCCGAAGCAGCCGATCGCCCTTACGCGACGCGCTATGCCAAATCAGCGCCGCTGCGAACGCCGGATCAGTCAGCGACTGCAGCTCCGCCAGATAGTCCTGCTCGGAGTAGTAGAAGCGCGTGACCAGGTCCTTGCCGTGCTTGTTCAGCTCGTTGCACATCCCCTCATGGCCCGAGGAGACGTACACATCGCCGCGCACCTTGGCGCCGGAGGCGATGTACTTGACAAGCTTGCGTGTCATGCTCGGCTCGGCCAGCTTCGGCGGCGCTTCAACGACGAAAGTCCCGCTCCCCCGCCGCCGTTCTACCAGGCCACGCGCGTGAAGTTGCGTGAGCGCCCGATTGATCGTCGCACGGCTGACGCGAAAGTTCTGCTCCAACTCTCGCTCAGAGGGAATCTTGTCCCCCGGGCCGTACGTCCCCGCGGCGATCTCTTCGTGAATCTTGCGACAGATGACCTCAGCCAGTCCCGGCATAGCGTCCTCTATACACCTTCACTACTGACTCCGAACGAAAGCGATCATACCACAGGCTGAACCAAATGCAAAGATTTGGATATACCATTTACATATTATTCACCCCAAATTGGTCTGACCACTTGCGCAACATTTTCTCTTACCTGAGTTTACGGATAGACAGAAAGTGGAGAGAAACGGACGCCGGAACGGGTCAATTGGCTCAGTCCGTCAGCGTGAAATGAGCCGTCCGGGGGCCTGGAAGGTCATGAAATCGGCGCGCGGAATCGCTGTGGGATGGCTTGGTCACCCGGTGGATGCGAAGACGCCGGTTAGCGCGAGTTGCGGACGGGCCGGTTCAGCAAGCGCCGATGCGTTTCCGTCAGCCAGCGCGGATCACGCGGAAAGTCGTCGAAGTCCTTCAGCACGGCCAGCAGCCGATCGGCTGGATCCACCTGCTGCGTTTGCAGCAACGCCAGATCCTGCAGCCCCTCGGCAAAGACCTCCCAGCGGATCGAATCGATCGGGCCCTCCGGGCCCGGATAGACGACAAACGGGTCACCATACGCCCAGTTCGGCCAGGCGCCGGCGTCGGTGATGTGGAATGGATCCACCAGTTCCGTCGACGCGCGCTTCTGCCAGTAGTTGTACCCCCAGTGCAGAAAGCCCCGGCACCCCAGGCGATACGCCACCCAGCCGATCATCCGCACCTTGGCTAGCGGCGTGTCCAAGAGGCGATTGATATACCGGCCGCGCGGCCCGCAGCAAAAATACGTCCAGCAGTCGATCCCCTCTTCGCGGAACGCGCGCGTGGTGGTGATGCTCGGTATCGGCAGATCGGTCAGCCCTTCGCGGGCAAACTCGATGTGCGTCAAGGCATCCATCGTCTTCATCCACGGCGCCAACTCGCGGAGCAGGTTGCGGGCGGCGCGATAGTCTTCGAGCACCTGCGTCATCGGCTCGTCGGAGACGTGGAAATAGGACCGGCTCATCAAGCCGTGCGATTTGAGGAAGTTGTGCAGTTCACCCAGGTACTGGCTGAGGAATTTGCGATAGGTGGGCGATGTGGCGGAGGTCTGCGGATCCCACAGCAGCACATCGCGGCCGTTCTTCTTCTGGTAGATGCGCAGGGCGTTTCTGGCCCCCCACTGCGTGAACAGATGCACCCACTCGAAATGGGTGATGCCGCATCGCCGGGCGAGCTTGATCCACCGTTCGACGTTGGTCCAGTCGAATTGATATCGATCGCGCCCCACGACACGCACGCCCAGAAGCTGCGACGGTCGTTTGACGCCGTCGAGCGGCGGCGTGAAGGCTGGCACGTAGATCGTGTCGCATCCGTGCTCGGCGTAGTTGCGCATGTAGCGCTCGCAGATCGGCCAGAACGGCTCGCTGAATGGTTCGACGCGGTACCAGTCGGCGATGGCATCGGCATAGAACCAGTGCGTAACGCGGAAATCGCGCCGCGGCTGGAGCTGAACCGGCATCACCTCGATCGTCGCTTCCAACGGGATGCGCGTCTTGTTCACGTCCAGCTTCAGGCGGATTGTCTTTACCCCCGCTCGGGCGTCAGGGCTGACGGTAACCGTGATCCAGAATGCGGAGATCTCGCCGCGAACCAGGGTTGCGGCGTTCTCCGGCCAGAGGATGTCCGGAACATAGCCGGGGATGTGACCAACGCCGTCGAGTTCCTCAGCCGGCGTGGCAGTATTGTGATGCGGCACCGGCACACACCCCACCCGCCGCACGCGCACTTCCATCCCTGCCGGCGCAGTGGCAGCCAGCGTCGCGGTCGCCAGCTCATCGGGACCTTCCAGGCGGATCCCCATCTGGAACGACACCCGCTCGCCCCGCGCCGCCCAGAGCCGCAGGGACCGCCGACTCCCCGGCGTCCCGCGCGGGAACTGTCGCTCCAGAGATCCAGCCAACCACGTACGAATCGTCATGGAAAACCTCGCCAGGAGATATGTGAACCCAACACGCCGAGCCGAAAATCCTCGCCCGGGTGCGTCAACAGATGCCGCCTAGTCATGTATGATACATGTTGTCGTCGAAAGTAAAGAGAGTTCCATCTGGGGATTGCATGAGTATGGAAGATTGGCGGAATGTGCAGTTCGGGTCGGTCATTGATCAGAACGGTTACGCAGATCAGCCGTATGTGGTGGTGGCGGACGACGGTGCCTGGGTATGCACCGTGACGGTCGGACCGGGCACCGAGGGCCAGGCAGGTCAGCATCTGGTGTCCTTCCGAAGCTATGACCGTGGCCGGACCTGGACTGATCGACGCGAGCTCGAGCCGGCTGGCGGTCCTGAGGCATCGTACTCCGTCCTGCTCAAGACGCCCTACGGGCGCATCTACTGCTTCTACAACTACAACATCGACAATCTCCGCTCAGTTCAATGCGACGATGGGGGAACGCTCAATCTCATTCACCTCGTAGGTGCGTACGTCTTCCGCTACAGCGATGACCATGGTCGATCGTGGTCGGATCAGCGGTACGTCGTGCCTGTCCGTGCCTTTGCGTGCGATCGGCAGAATATCTACCAGGGGCGTGTTCGCTTCTGCTGGGGCGTTGGCCGGCCGCTTGTGCTGGGCGAACGGGTGTTGATCCCCCACTACAAGATTCACGGCTTCCGCAATGGCGACAGCAGCGCCGTGGAGGGAGCATTTGTCGCCAGCGATAACCTGCTGTACGAGCGGGATCCGCAGAAGATCCGCTTCGACACACTCCCTGATGGCGATGTCGGGCTGAGAACGCCGCCCGGCGGAGGCCCCATCGCGGAGGAACTGAGCATTGTTGCACTGTCAGACAGCTCGGTCTATTGCGTGTTCCGCACGCGGGACGGATATCCAGCCTGGTCCATCAGCCGTGATGCCGGCCACACGTGGAGCGTTCCTCAGTACCTCACCTACACGCCCAACGGCCGGCGGATCAGGCAGCGGCGGGCGGCCACGTTTGTCTGGAAGTGTTCTAACGGCAAGTATCTCCTGTGGTTCCACAACAACGGGGGTCCAGCGGCGGCTGATCCATCGTGGCACCAGTATTGTCACCGCAACCCCGCCTGGCTGGCTGCCGGCCGGGAGATCGACACGCCGACGGGCAAAGCGATCGAATGGTCTCAGCCGGAGATCCTGCTGTACGACACCGATCCCGACGCCCGCATCAGCTATCCCGATCTGCTGGAGATCGACGGCGAGTATTACGTCACAGAGACGCAAAAGCAGATCGCGCGCATCCATGCGATCGACCGAAGCCTGCTGGATGGCTTGTTCAACCAGTGGGACGCCAGGGCGATCGCCACAACAGGCCTGCTGGCTGCATGGGCCAGCGAATCGGGGTTGAACGGGAAACTGACCCTTGCTGATGGCGAAGCCATCGCACTCGCCCCGGATCGTGGGTTCACCATCGACCTGTGGTTGACGGCTGGATCATTGGCCCCCGGTCAGGTGCTCGTGGAAGCGCGCGATGGCGAGGGGCATTTCGTGCGCCTTGAGACGGCTGATCGCAACACCATTGCACTGGCGATTGGGGGAGCCGAGAACCATTTCAGGTGGGAAGCGGATCCGGGGATTCTGAAAGCCGGCCATCGGCATCACCTCGTCTGCATCGTCGACGGCGGTCCGCGCATCGCCAGCCTGTTGGTCGATGGCCAGCTATGCGACGGCGGGGACGAACGCGATCGCGGCTGGGTGCGGTATCCCGCGAACCTGCCAATGGTACGGGATGCCGGGGCGCTGGATGTAGGGACCAGTTTCGATGGCATGGTCCATCGCCTTCGCGTCTACGGCCGACCGCTGAGGACAAGCGAGGCGGTGGCACATTACCGCGCGGGCGCGCAAGGGAACTCCAGCTCCAAGGGGCCAGCTTGCTGACCCCGCCGATTGGATCCGCTCGCAGCCAAACGGCCCTGCGGGAGCCCAAGGTTCCCGATCGACCGTAACCTCTGCCCGACCGGACGCTTAGTCTAACCCTCTGGGGGAA